>QMPQ01000161.1 GCA_003648635.1 Bacteroidota bacterium
GTATAATAATGCAGCGAAATGCCATTCATCATATGGTGAGGGACTTTTTTCATCAGGGTTTCGGTCCACTCAAAATCTTCCGAATTGGCCCCGCCAGCAATCTTATATAGCCTGTTATCACCGTAATTCCTGCAAAATGTGGCATATCTCCGGTACTGATCGGCATAGAAGTCAGCTGTCATGTTGCCACCGCAACCCCAGTTCTCATTCCCCACACCCCAGTACTTCACTCCCCAGGCACTCTCCCTGCCATTGACCCTTCTGAGGTCGGCCATGGGACTGATTCCATCGAAATTCAGATATTCCACCCACTGCGACATCTCTTTGACTGTGCCACTTCCCACATTGCCACAGATAACCGGTTCTGTATCAAGCTGTTCGCATAGCTCCAAAAACTCGTGGGTTCCAAAACTATTGTCTTCCGTAACCCCGCCCCAGTGGGTATTGACCATCTTGGGACGTGTAGCCGGATCGCCAATGCCATCCATCCAGTGGTACTCATCAGCAAAACAGCCGCCCGGCCATCTCAGATTGGGGATGGCAATATTCCTGAGCGCCTCCACCACATCATTACGGATTCCTTTGGTATTAGGAATTTCAGAATCGTATCCCACCCAGTATCCACCATAAATACAATGCCCAAGATGCTCAGAGAAATGACCGTAGATATGCCGACTGATGGTCTCAGTTCCTCCAGTGGCATCGATAGTGAGAAAGGCTGAAGTTTCGCTATTTCCGTCCTGTGAAAACAGGGGATTGCCCAGGGCAATGATCAGCAAGGCAAATAATAAATTGTGAGCTTTCATCCGAATAGAATTTGATTTCTACTAAACGGATAGAATTTACCAAAAATTTCTGATAAAAAACAAGCGTGTTTGCTCTATCTGCTGGTTTGGGTCATACTCGAAGGAACTGCAATAATAAAATCTGCCTTCCCCTCCGACTCCTCTTCCAGCAAAGCAACATCGTCCTGACTCACCGTGGAGATAGTTATAATTTTGAGATCCGGATTAGCCCGTTTCAGAAACCAGTTCATGCTCTCAAATTCGTCTGAGTGATAGGCTCCGTTGTAGTGAATAAAGAGCTTACCCGGCTGCCAGTATTCCATTATAAAATGCGACATGGTGGCATCCTTGATGGCCTGGGCATCGGCCAGGTTTCTACTCCCGTGACCACCTATGGGACTTGCACTGCCCATTGGCAACTTGGCTTCACCCATAGGACTTATAGTATCGCCTATAGGACTTGGGGTATCGCCAGTTGCTTTGATAGAATCTCCCATGGGGGACTTGTGCATTGCATCCTTTGGCATTGCAGCCATTGGCATGGTAGCCTTCTCCGTGGGACCACCCGCGGAACCCATCAACTGCTTATAACAAGAGAGTGAGGTGTCATACTCCAGTGGAAGGGGTGCGATATAGGATAAGGCCTCATCACTAAGACTGTCCAGGGAAACCACTCCCCTTTTAAAGACCATATTGGCATAACGTCTGGGAATATTGGTGGCCACAAAAGTCAGTTCGTTCTCCTTTGCTATCAGAACAAGTGGTTTATAATCAGTCTTATAATTCTTCCACAAACGAGCCTCTTCTTCAAATTTGGCCTCTGTTATTTGTCCGGCCAGGTATTCGTTCAAAATCAGCTGGTTATCAGCCTCAAACATCTCAGCTCCCAGGATCAATGCTTCACCGCGTGCCTCAAAGAGATCCTTTGTGAGTTCCAGCTGGATCCAATGGGAAATGGGATTGGTATGGTATTCACCAAATAATACAATATCTGCATCCGCAGCCGCCTCTGCCATCTTCTCATACTTTACCTTCTTCCCATCTTCCCGAAACAGCTTATAAGCAGGTTTTTGTGCCATCGCTGTAAAAGCTGTAAATCCTGATAAGAGGAGCAGCATTATTAAATTTCGGGAAGCTTTTTTTATAGATATCATCTTCATTGCTTATTTTTATTTTGACAAAAGTAAGAGTTATTTGTTATGAGTGAATAACATCTTTGCAAGCAAATGGTTCCAAAGAATAAAATAGTGATCCTGGTTTTTCATCCGGTTTTACATAAATCGCGGATAAACAGGGTATTATTAAATGCCGTGGAGGGGCTTGAAGGAGTAAGCATCCGCTACATCTACGATCTCTACCCCGACTATCAAATTGACATTAAAGCGGAGCAGGAGGTATTACTGAATCATGATATCATTGTCTGGCAGCACCCCTTGTACTGGTACAGCTCCCCCTCACTGCTGAAAGAATGGATCGACCTGGTCCTGGAGCATGGATTTGCATATGGAAAAAGTGGCAGGGCACTGGAAGGTAAAAGTGTGCTGACAGCCATCACTTCAGGAGGAAGAAGAGATGCCTATGGATCCGATAAGGGACTGAAGTTTTCCATACGCAACTTGCTTGCTCCTTTTGAGCAGACTGTGTGCCTGTGCAGAATGCGCTATCTACCCCCTTTTGTTACCCATGGAACCCACCTGCTGAAGAGTGATCAGATTGAGAAAGCCGCAGAAGATTATGTGCGTATTATTGAGGGTCTCAGGGATGGAACCTTCTCTGATGATGATCTGGAGAAACAAGAATACATCAACGATATAATACCCTAGCCCATGCATGAACAGGATTTTTTCCAAAACGCGCTGGTCTATCTGCTGGCAGCAGTGATTTCCGTTCCCATAGCGAAAAGGCTGGGATTTGGATCAGTACTGGGATACTTGATTGCCGGCATGATCATAGGTCCATTTGTGTTGGGCTATATCGGACATGAAGGAGAAGATGTTATGCATTTTGCCGAGTTTGGCGTGGTAATGATGCTCTTCCTTATCGGACTTGAACTGAAACCCAACTTGCTCTGGGGAATGAGAAAGTCTATTTTTGGATTGGGAGGATTACAGCTGCTTGTCACAGCCCTGGTTATAGGTGCAGTATCCGTGGTTCTGGGCCAATCCATCGGTGCCGGAATTGCCATAGGCCTGACCCTTGGGCTATCGTCCACAGCCATCGTACTACAGACACTTGCTGAAAAAGGATTGATGAAACAGGCCTCGGGAAAAGCGTCTTTCTCGGTGCTGCTGCTTCAGGATATAGCGGTTGTCCCAATCCTGGCATTAATCCCCTTGCTGGCAGGAAGTGCCATATCGGCTGGCGATGGCAGCTCCCTGGATGTCCAATACATTGCCGGAATAGAAATTACCGGGTGGGTTCAGGTAGCACTCATGCTAAGTGTAATTACTTTGATGGTGGTGGTTGGACTCTACCTTGTGAAATACTTCTTCAGGATCATTGCCCGAACCGGGCTGAGGGAAGTCTTTACAGCAGCGGCACTTCTGCTGGTGATCTCCGCAGCAGCTTTAATGGAACTGGTTGGCCTTTCACCCGCCCTGGGAGCTTTCCTCTCCGGTGTAGTGATGGCAAACAATGAGTACCGGCATGAACTGGAGGCCGATATAGAGCCTTTTAAAGGCCTGTTGCTGGGACTTTTCTTTATATCGGTGGGTGCCAGCATGAATTTTGGCTTGCTGGGTTCTTCTCCGGGTACGATTCTCTCCCTGCTGGCTGCACTAATCGGTATCAAGTTCGTGGTCCTGTTTATCCTGGGCAGGGTTTTTGGAATCAGGGGAGGTCAGAATACCATGTTTGCCTTCTCCCTGGCTCAGGGAGGAGAGTTTGCATTTGTGCTTGTCGCATTTAGTGTTGACAACGGGGTATTGACTCCCGATACATCTGCCATCCTTTTCCTGGTTGTGGCTCTTTCCATGGCAGTAACACCACTGCTCCTGCTACTCAATGACAAGGTCATAATGCCCCTGGTATTTAAATCCGAAAATACAAGAGAGGAAGACACCATCGATGACGAGGAAACCCCGCTTATTATTGCAGGATTTGGAAGGTTCGGGGTGATCCTGGGAAGATTCCTGATTGCCAACGGAATGAGTGCCACCATACTGGATGATAATCCGGAAAATATCGATGTGCTTCGAAAATTTGGTTTTAAGGTCTATTATGGAGATGCCACACGGGCCGACCTGCTGGCATCGGCCGGAGCTGATAAGGCAAAAGTGCTGATTGTAACAGTAGATGACCGGCAAAAATCATTGAAGATTATTGACCTGGCCCAGCGCAACTATCCCCATCTTAAAATTTTGGTCCGGGCAGTCAGCATGAAACACTCCTATGAGCTCGTGGACCGGAAGGTGGATGCCTTTGAGCGGGATATGCTTGAATCCTCTCTCCTACTGGGTATTGAAGCTTTGACTCACCTGGGTTATAAGCGCTACCATGCACACCGGCTCGCACATACTTTTCGCTTACACACCCGCAAGGTGCTTCGTGAACTGCATAAGCACCACAAGGATGATGAAAAGCTTTACCTCTCTGAGACCAATAGGCATGCCATGGAGCTGGAGGAAATCTTCCGTGCAGAAAAAGAAGACCGCAGCCATGGTTCAGACAGCTCCTGGGATGTAAGCTCCCGCCGCAAAGAGGCCGAAGAAATCAATCCACCTGCTCAAGAAGAATAGCATTAAAGAGAAGCTTATAAGATGCCTGGGTAGAGGTCCTGAACTGCGGGCCAAATCCAAACAATACATATTGGCCTTGACCTTTCTTCATCCAGATCATCGCTGCCCTGTTGCCCATCTTCTCTTCACCGGCTGCATATCCTGACATCAGGATATCTTTTTCGGGATATTTTCCAATTACCCGGCGATCCATATCAAATTTTGGTACCGAGGTGGTAAATACCGGACGTCCCCTTGAGAACACCCCAATACTTGAAGGCATTCCCAATGTTAGTGGATGATCTTCTATCAATTTGACCTTTACCAGACTTCCCGGAACATATAGGCCTCCTTTGGCCAGATCAGGAGAGAGATCACGGAAGGGCAGACTGAATTCCTCTTCCACATCACCTTTCTTAATCTTGAGCATCCCCTCAAAAAGACGGGCTGACTGTCCCCAGGAGATAATGCTTCCACCTCCATCGCTGAAGGCCATCAGCTTCTCCATGCCCTCCTTGCCAATTCCTTTCACATAATCGGGATGGTAGCTCCCCATATAATAGTTTCCACTGGATTTCCGCTTGCCGGTCATCAGGATATCCTTGTCGGTATCGGGAAAGAGAATCACATCAAACTTCCCTGCCAGGTCGCTCTTGGCAAAATCGCCCGGATGGAGAACAGTGAAGGGTACGTGATAGCTGTCGAAGAGAAAGCGGGTCCACCCTGCATCCATATCATGAAAGAAGGTCTCCACCAGTGCAATCCGGGGCATCTCTACAGGTGTTGTTGCCAGTGCCATTTTATCGCGCAGCTCACCCGGCTGGAAAGGAAGTGATTCAATCAGTTTGCCCCACTCCTCTTTTTTGGATCCCTGGTGAACTATGAAACTTCCGGCCCCATAGCTTATCCCGTCCACATCTGTCTTAGCGCTTAGCCTCTCTACCTTCATTCCCTTCTCAAGGGCCCTGAAAACGGCACGGAAGGATTCATTGGATGTAACTGGCAGTACTATGGTAGAGGCCTCGATCTCTTTCCCTTTCAGATCATAATCACCCTCCACCAGACTGAGATTTCCCTCCAGCTCCTTGCTGCGAACATCAATTTCTTCCGATGCTACAAAACGGTGCAGGGGCAGTGACCAGCTGGTGATATCGTAGGGTTTGATCAATTCACCCCCGGGTGAATAGTGTCGCTCCGGAAAAACCTGGGTCTCCATCACCTCCTTGATGAAGGGTCTGAATGGCTGAGCCATGGGGATAACCACATCTCCAGCCTTGTATATCTTTCCTTCAATAACCACCTGCTCATCGAGGGTATAGACCTCAATACCTTGTTCCTTCATCAGATTGACCAGGTTGACCAGTTCTCCCAGATCGTGCTGTTTCTGTGGCATGATGTAATAATAGGGCGCCTCAGTCTTACCCAGTTCAACCTGCTCCCGGCACATTCTGTTTCTGAACTCCAGGATATCTTCCCTGTAGAGGGAAGCGGTTTTAATAATGGAGGTGGTAGATGACAACTCATACTGAACGATATCGCCCAGACGCCACCAGCCGCCCTCCCAGGGGAGTAGCATGTTGATGCTTTTTTTGTATTCGGAAAGGCCCTTCCCTCCCACGCGCAGCTCGGTGGGTTCGATATAGATGGGGGAAGCAGTCTGCACACTGGCCGCTTCGGTCAGGAAACCAATCACATTTTTCCAGATACAGGTTTCAGTAGAGCCGGGCCAGTAATCATCAAAAATATAATGTTGGGATACCCCGGCCAGTCCTTCTGCTGTCATATCTGTGGCCATATGCTGTCCGAATACACCACCCCAGTGAAAAATCCCGGCAGGGACATTCTCAGCAATGGGATCATGATTGGGGGGGACAAAGTAACGGGTTCCTGTGGATCCCATCTGATGCTTCTCAACCATCACCTGGGGGAACCAGGTCTGGTTGTATATCCTGGCTATGGCTTTGGTATCCTCCTGGCTCAGGATCACAAAATCGCGGTTGTTATCATGACCCACATACTTGTGATATACGGCCGGGAGAGAGGCTCCCTCATATTTGGTGCCTTTATACTTCAGATAGTTCTCCACGATCATGTTCATGCCATCGGGATTGTGAGGTACCAACATATAGACCACATTGTTGAGCCACTCCTCCTTTTTCGGATCATTCGTGGTGGCAAAATCCCATGCGATCAAGGGTGCCGCCTGAGCTGGGGCCACTTCAGATGCGTGCATGGAAAGAGTGGCCAACACAAAGGCCTTTCCATCACGAATCATAGTCTGCAGCTCATTTTTACCAAGATTGGGATTCAGTGCCAGCTCCCTGTTGATCTTTTTCAATTCCTCCAGCCTGGTAATATTCTCTGCACTGGAAATAAAGGCGATATACATGGGCCTTCCTTCGGGTGAAGATCCAATCTCCTCCAGGTAGATACGGTCCGACTCTGCATCCAGCTTCTGAAAGTATTCAATCAACTGCTCATAGCTAAAGAGGTTACGGTCCGATCCCGGTTCAAAGCCGAAAAAATCAGCTGGTTTGGTAAACGATCCATTCTGTGCCATCATGCCCAGCAGAGAGAAGAGCATGGCCATTGTAAAAAACGCCTTTTTCATTGTTTTGGATTAAGATATAATCGGATCAATCGATCCATATGGTTTTTATATTCACAAATTCTTTAATCCCTTCTTCGGAAAGCTCACGGCCATAGCCTGACATTTTTGTGCCGCCAAAGGGGAGTCTTGGATCAGACTTCACCATGGAATTGACAAAGACGGCACCCTCTTCTGCCCCCTGGATAAATAGTTTTGCAGAATGCTCCGATGCGGTAAATAGCTGCATTCCAAGCCCGAATTTACTATTGTTGGAGAGCTCCAGAGCATGTTCGGGAGAACTTGCCTCCATCACAGCAAACACAGGTCCGAATACCTCCTCCTTAAATACGGGCATGTCAGGACTAATATCAGTCAGGATGGTGGGCTGAAAAAAAGCACCCTGCCTTTCTCCTCCCAGGAGCAATTTCGCTCCCATCTCCACCGATTTGCTCACCTGTTCCTCCACCTCTTTGGCCTGTTTTAGAGAAACCAGGGGGCCCACCTGGGTTTCAGCCTCCATGGGATCGCCCATCACAAGTTTTTCTACCTTGCCTACCAGAAGGGGTATAAAATCTTCAGCTATCCAGGATTCCAGGATAAAGCGCTTGGCCGCAATGCAACTCTGACCACCGTTCTGCATTCTGGCCGGAATAGCCAAATTAAGTGTAAGCTCCCGGTTGGCATCATTCAGGACCACAAAGGCATTGTTCCCTCCAAGTTCAAGCACGCATTTTTTGAGATGTTTGCCTGCCTCTGAAGCCACAGCCACACCTGCCTCTTCACTTCCGGTGAGACTTACTGCTCTGACATATTCACTTGCAATAAGCCCTGCTACACGGTCCGATCCTACAGCAAGATTTTGAAAAATGCCCTCCT
This sequence comes from Bacteroidota bacterium, assembly GCA_003648635.1. Lineage (GTDB taxonomy): Bacteria > Bacteroidota > Bacteroidia > Bacteroidales. The sequence continues at coordinate 7,968 of QMPQ01000161.1, forward strand.
CAAATCCTGCTTCATTAAAGATTTCTTCGATGGTCGCTGCACATCCCTGTACGTTGGAAGCATGTTTAAGAAGTACTGTGTTTCCTGCCATAAGGGCCGGAGCTGCACAACGAAACACCTGCCAGAAAGGGAAGTTCCAGGGCATAACAGCCAGGATGGGTCCCAGTGGCTCAAACATTATACGGCTCTCTTCGGCCTCCGTCTCCACCATCCTGTCCTCCAGGAAGTGAGCTGCATGTTCTGCATAATACTCACATACCCAGGCACACTTTTTTACTTCAGCTGCAGCTTCCGTAAATGGTTTTCCCATCTCACGGGTAATCACCTCTGCATACTTACGACTACGCTCACGAAGCATAGCTGCCACCTTGTTCATCAACATTGCCCGTTCTACAAAAGAGCTGGACCTGTAAGATCGAAAAGTGCTTTGGGCCCGTCCCAGACGAATGGCCAGGCTCATATCCGAAAGCTGGGGATAGTTGATAATCCTTGATGGGTCA
>QMPQ01000162.1 GCA_003648635.1 Bacteroidota bacterium
CATTGCTACAGGGCTACAATACTCCCCTTCAACTTCACGGTTCAATATGTCATGCGGTCATAGGACCGTCTTAATGTCTTATTCAGACTATCCAGGAATTCCAGATTACTTAACCGGAGGATGAATTAAATCCGATACAGGATCTCCTTTAACCAACCCACCTTTTAAATAATTCAGTTCATTTTCCTTGATAGCATCTTTTGCGAATGATTTAAAATCTACAGTTTTCATGGCTTTTCAATTAGGGATTCAACTACTGTTCGTTGTTTGTTTTCAGTAGTTAATTCCAGAATTACCTGAAACGTTACCCGGAAAAGTGAATTATTTTTCATGTTATTTTTCTAAACAACGGTAAAACACTGATTTTTTAGCCTTTAACCCATATGTATTTTTTATCATTTGAAGGAAATACTTGCATCCTATTCCTTAATTTCTTTCATTTAAACTTTATTCTTTGCTATGGAACAGGCATATGCTTCTCGCTTCATCTATATTTTGATCCTTGCCTTTTTTATTCCCTCCTCTGGACATGCGCAGGAGGAGATAGAGGAAGACACTCTAATTCAGCAGCAGATTTATGATTATGGTAATATTGGCCTTGCTTTTTACCAGACTAATATCAACCTGGATTCGGCCGAATTCTATTACAAGAAAGCCCTTGAATTAGCATATAGTTCAAGCAGATACAATATTAATTTTAGAGTAGCAATTTACCACACTCTGCTAGCTTCCTTGTACCGGGATATTTATAATAATGGGGAGGCCCTAATGCATTTAAATGAAGCTGAAAGAATATTAAACAGGACCGATCCTACTCATTATTTTTTTGGATATGTATACCATAATAAAGGGAATATCTATAGGGTTCAGGAAGATTACTACAGGACCAAAGAATACTACGAGTATGCACTTGATTTCTATATCAGGAATGGTTACCAGAATATGAATGAATTTGCTTTTGTCTATTCCAATTATGTGGAATTGTTGCTTGAATTAAAGGAGTATGAACTAGCCGAGGAGAAGTTTTCGATGATTGATCTGAATAGGTTAAATGTTAGTCCTGTTGTCAAATTTCGAATTCTTACTACCAATGGTTCGCTGTACTCACAGATGGGCAAATATGATCTGGCAGTAAAACAATTTGAACAAGCAGAAAAAAATTTAAAGTATCAACCAACAATAAAAGAGTATCCCAGAGATATTTTAAACTATTACTATGATGTGATAGAGTTCTATATATTATATGGAGACTATGATCAGGCTTTGAAAAAATGTGACGATGCATATATATTTATTGAGTCTTTAGATTCCCGTGCTACTATTTCAAAGATTGTTTACAGTACTGATATTTCACTTCGTTCTGCCGGCGTACATTATCAGCAAGGCAATCTGGAAAGAGCTCTGTGGATCGTCAACAACAGCATAAAGGATCTGGATGTTTTTATAAAAAATATATCCATTGAGAACTCAACAAATTTTAAAACCAATGAATTATCCACCGCTCTTCCTGATCTTTATGTATTAAAAAGCAGGATCCTTTTTGAGGTGTACAAAAGGACACATGCATTTGAGGATCTGGTCAAGTCCTACGAAGCCTATCAAAAGACCATTGAAACCCTGAATCATATGAAACTGGCCATGAGCGATGAGAATAGCAGGATATTTGCCACTTCCCGGATTCTGGAGGTTTACAATGAGGCCATCTATGTAGGGAAATTGCTGCATGATTTGACCGGTGAATTTAAGTACCTGGAACAATCATTTGTATTTGCCGAGACCAGCAAGTCCTTTGCCCTCTACAGTGAAATTAAGGATGTGGAAGCCATGCAATTTTCCGATTTGCCAGATAATATCAAACAGAGAGAAAAACGTTTTATGGGGGAAATACAGGCCTATGAGGAACTCCTGTATAAGGAGCAGATATCTTCAAGCCCGGACAGCTCCAATATCACTTTCTACAAGGATGCTTTGTTTCACCTGGAAGATGACTATGGGGACCTGAAGCAGGAGATTGAACAGAATTATGAGAATTATTATGAACTGAAGTACAACCCCAAATTTGTTACCCTTTCAGAGGTTCAGGATAAACTTGCCTACCGGGATGCGCTGATCGAGTATGTGTTATCTGATTCCTTATTGATTACCTATGTGGTTGATAGAAAGGGAATCAATGTGTTTTCGCAGGAAATTGAGCCTGAGTTTACAAATAAATGTTTGGAGTACTACGAGCTACTCAACAATCAGAACTTCAGTGGTGGAGTGCGCGAAAATTATCGAAGGTATGTGGAACTGGGATATGAGTTCTATAAGATCTTGATAGAACCCTGCCTGGAATATACCGACAGGAAGAACTTCACCATTATTCCCGATGGTGCCATTACCTATATCCCTTTTGAAGGGCTGGTCACAAAGGAGACCGATACCGAATATATTAATTACATGAAGTTGCCCTATTTGATCAAGGATTTCTCTGTAGGCTATTCCCACTCCTCGACACTCTTGTTTAGCGAGCGCTACAAAACCAAATCTCCTGAGGATCGGGTGCTGGCTTTTGCTCCCTTATATGAGAATTCTCTTTACAGCACGGATACGGCTCAGTTTCGTCAAATGTTTGAAGATTCGGACTATCTCTTCCCGCTTGTAGGAACCATTAAAGAAGTACAAAGCATCAATGAAACTGTTCCTTCAAGGGTCTTTATCAATGAAAAAGCCACCGAGGCTAATTTCAAGAAGTATGCCTCCGATTACAATGTTTTGCACCTGGCCATGCATACCATTATGAGAGATGACAATCCGCTCAACTCTATGCTGGCTTTTACCAACGTGGATACCGGTGACACCATTGAGGATAACAGGTTATACGCATATGAAATATACAACATGAAGCTTAATGCCCAGATGGCGGTACTGAGCTCATGTAATAGTGGATTAGGTAAAATGCAAAAGGGTGAAGGGATGATGAGTCTTGCAAGAGGATTCATTTATGCCGGTTGCCCATCCATTATCATGACCCTATGGCAAGTGGCCGATAAATCCAGCTCTGAGTTGATGACCTCCTTTTATAAATACCTGAAAAGAGGGAAGAGCAAGCCAGAGGCCATGCGGCTCGCTAAAATTGACTACCTGGAGAGTGCTGACGACCTGACTTCTAATCCCTATTTCTGGTCAGGATTCGTAGTTCTGGGCGATGGCAGTCCCATTTACCGCAAATCAGGATTTGCTTACTGGATGATTGTTATCACCGTTTTTGCCGGTTTAATGATATTTTTCCAGTACCGGAAATCCTGAAGGAGCAGCCAAAATTCCTAAAGAGTATTTGATTTCGCCCTCAATTTCGTAAATTTCACTGTTCCAAAGAAATAGAAATTGTTTCTTGAAGAATGCCTGTTTATGACCGTAATCGCCATTATAGTTGGCTTTGTACTGTTTGAATCATTTCTTCTCTTCTTTGGACGGCTTGTAAACAGACCTCTTGATTTTCAATACCTTCAGAACTATCCACTATTTCTTCTGGTGATTGGAACAGGCCTTTTCACCGGCTTTCTTTCAGGAGCCTACCCTGCCTGGCTGATTTCACGTTCACAACCCAGCGAGTTCATCCATAACCAGATATCAAAAGGAAATAAAAATTCCCTGCTCCGCAAAGTCCTTATCGGGTTTCAGTTTTTTATTTCAACAGCTCTGATCATTGGTACCCTGGGTATACTCAGGCAGGCTAATTATATGATGAATAAATCCAGCAGACAGCCTGAGGCATGAATAACATGCAAAGTATTGTAGCCTGAAAGAGATATTGCTAACTTTCAGTATGAATATGCTATCCATTGGACTGGCGCAGATATCACCTATCTGGCTGAATAAAGAACTTACCAGAGAAAAGATTCGAAGCTACATCGAGGAAGCCGGATCTCATGGCTGCGACCTGGTGGTATTTGGAGAAGGCTTACTGCCTGGCTACCCTTTCTGGCTGGGGCTGACCCATGGTGCCGATTTCAATTCGAAGATGCAAAAAGAGATCCATGCACACTATGTAAGAAACTCCATCCAGGTGGAAGCGGGTGAACTGGATATACTTTGTGAGGCTGCGAAAAAAAATAAAATAGCTGCCTACGTGGGAATCATTGAACGGGCAAAAAATCGTGGGGGACACAGCCTGTATTGCTCCCTGGTTTATATAAGCAAGGAGGGAGAAATCAAATCGGTTCACCGGAAGTTGATGCCCACCTATGAAGAGCGACTTGCCTGGTCGCCCGGCGATGGCCATGGCTTGCAGGTGCACTCTCTAAAGGAGTTTACTGTGGGTGGACTCAACTGCTGGGAAAACTGGATGCCTCTTGCCAGGACCTCCCTATATGGGCAGGGTGAGGACCTGCATGTAGCGGTCTGGCCAGGATCCGTCAGAAACACAGAGGACATTACCCGCTTCATAGCCAAAGAGGCCCGCTCCTTTGTGGTTTCTGTAGGTGCTTTGATGACTGTGAAAGATTTTCCATCCGACACTCCCTATCGGGACGAGATCGTCAAGAATGCGGTAGATCCTCTAACGGATGGCGGATCCTGCATTGCAGGTCCCGATGGAGAATGGGTCCTGAAACCTGTTGTGGAAAAGGAGGGCCTGTTTACAGCCAGTATCGACTTCAACAGAGTCCTGGAAGAACGTCAGAACCTGGATGTCGCAGGTCACTATTCCAGGCCCGATGTTACCCGCCTGATCCTTAACCGGGAGCGGCAGTCCACTCTAAAAACCATAGAGTAAATCACCACAACCAAATGAGGTGGCTTTAATATCACAACCCTCTAAAAGAGGGTGAAATCAGAGCGGTCTAATTCCACTTTACGTTCTTTAATTCATTATGCGAATTTATATGGGGGTAGTCATTTTGAGATTTCGCGAAATCACAAAGCTGTGACTTTTTCGCATGTTGTTACTTATAAAATTTACAACCCTTTTTGCTGTGATGATTATATGTTATTGATAATAATGGTGTTATACTGTACCGGGGAAAAGAATGGAATGTGCAGTTAAGTCACAAAAACGTGAAAAGTAACCAAGTTGTGACTTCCTGTTTTCGTGAAATCGATACCCTGGTCGATGTATACAAAATGTAACACATCAACGGCATAGCCATATCTACATGACCACCGTTAAAGACGGTGGGTTTACACGATAAACTAAAAAAAGTTTCTGACCGTGTGAACTTTTCTTAATCTCATTCGTTCTTATATAGGAATCATTCTTATCTAAGAATAATTAGTATGAAATTAAGCAGTGAACAGATTAACCAGAAATTAAAGGATGCGGGGCTGCGGGTTACTCCACAGCGTCATGCCATCCTGGAAGCGGTCTACACATTGGGCAATCATCCCAGTGCTGAACAAGTCATCGACTACATCAGAGTAAACCACCCGGGAATCGCCACAGGTACGGTCTATAATGTACTGGATGTATTGGTGGACAGTCGTCTGGTCAAGCGGGTGAAGACCGACAAAGATGCCATGCGCTACGATGCAATAATGAACAGGCATCATCATATTTACTGCGCTGAGACAGATAGAATCGAGGATTATTTCGATGAAGAGCTGGATGACCTGCTCCAATCCTACTTTCGCAAAAAGAACCTGCAGAATTTCAAGATCGAAGACATCATCCTGCAGATTAAAGGAAACTTCAATGATAATTCAGAATAAATAAATCACATTATATAAATCTAAACCAACATTTCAAATGGAAGAACAAGTTCAAGTAGTAAGCATGCCACGTATCGGCGACAAAGCACCTGAGTTTAAAGCCAAAACTACTCAGGGAGACATAAATTACCCATCCGACTATAAGGGAAGCTGGACTATATTATTCAGTCACCCGGCCGACTTTACACCGGTCTGCACCACAGAGTTTATGACCTTCGCCACCCAGGAGGAGAAGTTCAACAAAGCCAATTGCAAACTGGTAGGTCTTTCTGTAGATGGACTTTACAGCCACATTGCCTGGCTCAGGAGAATCCAGGAAAAAATGGAATTCAATGGAATGAAGGACGTGGAAGTGAAATTCCCTCTAATTGAGGACATCACCATGGAGGTGGCCAAAAAATATGGTATGATCCAACCAAATGAGGACACCACCAAGGCGGTCAGGGCCGTATTCTTTGTAGATCCCCAAGGTGTTATCAGGGCAATTGTTTATTATCCGCTCAGCCTGGGACGGAATTTTGATGAGCTGTACAGGGCACTGATTGCTATGCAAACAGCCGATGCTTTTGATTGTGCCACTCCAGCTGACTGGCGTCCGGGCGATGATGTGATCGTTCCCCCCGCCGGATCGTGTGGAACAGCAGCGGATCGTATGGAAGGTAAAGAAGAAGGTGTCGAATGTGTCGACTGGTTCTTCTGCACCAAGAAGGTAAGTGAAGAGACCGTACTGAAAACAGTATTGAAGTAAGCTAATCAGTAAACATGGCCTGGTAATCGGGATCATCTTTAATCTTATTGACCAGGTATTCTTTACAGAAATGGCGACGCTTGCGTACATATCCTTCGCTTCGAAAACCAAGCTGCTCGGCGATTTCAGAGGAACTGAGGTCCTGAGCTGTAAGTTGAAGTATCTTCTGACAATCTTCAGGGATCTTTAACAGGGTGCGCTGGTAAATGGCCATCCGCAGATCCTTATCCTCCACTGGTGAGGGCTCTTCAAATTCGATACGTTCTTCCATATCCCTGTTAAGCGGATCGATCTCAATCTTCTTAATCTGCCTGAGGTGCTTCAGCCAGAGCAGGCGGGCGATGGAGTAGATATAGGTAGAAAATGCAGCATTGAGTTTAAAATCGGGCTCATCCCTTAACTTCTTGAATACCACGATTAATGCTTCCTGAAAGATGTCCTCTGCATCTGTTTCAGACCCACCATTATGAAGGATCAGCTGCTTAACCGGCGTAAAGCTGTTCTTATAGATATACTGCAGAACACGGTTATCCCGTTTTCTTAATCCGGCTACTATTTCTTCATCCGACAGCCTTTTCACTGAAAGTGGGTACAATTTGATGAACGACAAATATAAGTATTAAGTCATACCAGCAAGGGGCTTAGGCAATAAAAATGAAAGGTTCTACAGTCCTGTGACCCGCGCCATCATCTTCTTAAGGGCTGAGGAGCAAACCGGGCAGAAGACTGCATCGTTGGTATGCATCCGGCAATCAATCATGGGCCTGTACACTCCTTTGGCTACGTAACCACCTCCCTCGTATACTCCTACCACTTCGTTAAATGCTTCCTCCGCAGGAGTTGGAACTGGTGTTCCTTCCAAAATCATTGCCTTCCATTTAGAGGAAAAATCAACAAGGGTAGTGAGATTGGGGTTCCAGGGTTCCACCTCCAGAGGGAAGAAATCATTGTAGGCCACTGCCGAATTGAAATATTCATCGGCCAGTCCACCAAATGCGTGTCCGAATTCATGAATTACCACTGCCCTGGATTGAAGATTGTCGGCTGCAGAAATGCTGTAGTGATTATAGATGCCTCCACCCCCGTATTTATCTGTATTTACAAGAATATAGATCTGATCGTAAGGAGCACATGCAGCCACGTCACAAACCGCTTTATAATCCATGGTGGTCATATACCGCTCAATGCCAAAGGTGTAGAACGATGAGTTCACCACGGTATTTTTCCAGATACTATCTCCGGGAATATCTGTACCTGAGTCCTGACTTATTGATTTTACAGCTCTGATATTAAAATACTGCCTCTTGCTCTTGAAGGGTTCCTCCGAAAAGATATACCCGGCCGACCGCGAAGCATCTTCAATAAACTTATCCATCTCCTCTGCTGTATAGCCCTCTGCCAGGAAAAGGATATCCACCTTCTCCTCAGTACTGCCGTTGATCTCCAATTCGACTGACTCAAAGAGATAGGGATTTCCCGGGTCCGAATATAAGGACGCCGGATCGAAGGTCCCCGACCAGCTTTTCACAAAATCCCCGGCTTTATTCCGGTCATGAATCTCTACCTCCACCTCCGCCAGGGGCCATGGAAACCTGAGTACATGGGGGTAAGCTCTTCTCAGGTTCTGCGACTCCTCTGTGGTTTGCCATTCACGGAACAATGTGCAATAGCTGTGGCTGAAGATCATCTCACCGCTGGCTTTATCTTTCACTACAAATTTGTGATCGCCATAATCGAAGGGATCAATGAGTCTGCTTTTCGATCCGCTGTAGTACTGCTCTTTCTTTACTCCTGATAGAGCGTAGCTGGTCTCCTCCGCCGTACCGGAAAACACCAGGTCGATTCGCATTACGCCCTGGTCAAAAAGTTGCTCAAACACCTGGGTATGGGCAGCTTGGGTAACCATCAGCATACCAAGGAACAGAATAAGAGAAAATCGGTTTTTCATTGTCTTC
>QMPQ01000163.1 GCA_003648635.1 Bacteroidota bacterium
ATGGTGAAAAGGTTGGGATTGATTTCGTGGAGAAGAATGCGAAACTGGCCTGTGAAATGATGAAGGGCCTGGTACAGGGCTAAGGATATTGTTATCGTCGCTGTACCTGGCGTTTCACACCAGCTTAGGCCTCTTCGTGAACACTATTAACCCTGCGAATAACTAAGGAAATGGAAGCCTTTTGTATTGAAACTGTTTTACTTAAGCGAACTCAAAACGGAGTCAAAGAAAGCTTCCATTTCATAGCAGTAATACACGCCGTATTTTTTAAAGGTAGCTTTGGTTCTTTCATCGGGCTTCCAATCAAAAAAGGCATGGCTTGCACCGCCAACCTGGACATATTGAACCCTGTGACCTGATTTAACCAGTGCGTCCATATATTCACTTACATATGCATCTTTGATAAGGGGGTCATTGCTGCCACGGGTCAGATACTGGGGTACTTCTCTTTCCCCGGCATCGGGAATGTTTTCCAATGGTGCAATTGCATTTTTCCAGGTACTGTCCGCTGCCGGATCATCGGAATAATGGTTCAGTAGTTCTCCCCCAAATACACCATAACTGGGAGCAGCTGCCTTGATAGCTGCCATCATCTCAGTTCTTAGTTGCGCAACTGTTTTATTTTCCGGAACATAGGAAGGCATGAACTCAAATACCCCGGGACTAAGCCCAAAACCTCCCGTCCCAATAAGGTTGGGCATATTCGCACCGCAAGCAGACAAATGTCCACCTGCGCTGTCACCGGTTAAAACGATCGTGGAAGCATCACCACCATACTCAGCAGCATGTTCCATGATGTGGGCAATGGCTCCGAAAACATCCCCAATGAGATCTGCCATGCTATTATCGGTATCATCGCCATCAAGTTTTTCAACCCAGCGGTAATCAATACTGCAAACCACGTATTTTCCGCTTTTTGTCAGTTCTCTTGCCATACCACGCATAACATTCTCATCGTTGGCAGCCCAGCCGCCTCCATGAATGATCACAATTATGGGAAGATTCTTTGCCCCTTTGGGGGAGAATACATCATATTTCAGGGGTTTTTTTCCGGGTTTGGCATACACCACATCGTGAATTACATTCAGGTGTTCAACTTCCGTTTTTTCAATGAAGGAAGCACCGATGTGCTTGTCCTGGTCGATCGTTACTTTAAATGGAGCGGACATGGATTCGTGATACATGGCACCCCATATGCCACGAACAGAATAATAGCCGGCATCAAGTACATAGCCTTCATCCGGGGTGCTCGTTACCTTAAAAATTGTTCCGGCATTAACTTTTCCGTCAGCCGGAATGGCCGGATCGAGTTTGATACTACCATTTAGTACTTCATCTACAGTTACTGTGTAGGATTCTTCCTGTGCCATGCTGCTGCTTAAACAGCTTACCAGGATGAGCAGACTGACTGATAGAACTTTGTAGAATACCTTTTTCATGCTTCAGATTTTAATTTTTATGAGCGGGAAAGGAGGTTCGAACTCCCGACCCTCAGCTTGGGAAGCTGATGCTCTACCACTGAGCTACTCCCGCGGCAAAAACAAATTTACATTTAATTTGTATATTTTTGCCAAGCTCCATGAAAATCTGCAGAAAGAATGAGAAGTGCCATTATCACCATAGGGGATGAGATCCTGATCGGACAGGTGACCGATACCAATGCGGTCTGGATTTCGCAACAACTGAATTCCATTGGAGTGCAGGTGGGGGAGATGGTGACCGTTTCAGACGAAGCGGGACAGATCAACGCAACGCTTGACAGGTACATAGGCAAGTACGATCTCTTGATTATGACTGGAGGATTGGGCCCGACTAATGATGATATTACCAAGCAGACCCTGGCAGCCTATTTCAACAGTAAGATGGTAACAGTCCAGGAGGTTAAGGATAAGATAAGCGCTTACTTTAAGGAGCGGGGCCGTTCCATGATTGAATCCAATCTATTACAGGCGGAGGTACCGGAAGTATGCAGGGTGCTGATGAACAACCATGGAAGTGCACCCGGAATGTGGTTTGAAAAGGATGGAACGATTCTGATATCCCTTCCTGGAGTACCATATGAAATGAAGGGTCTGATGGAAGATCATGTGATCCCGGAGCTTATTAGCAGGAACAATGTGCCACATGTGGTGCACCGGACCATCATGACTCAGGGAGTCCCTGAATCCTATCTGGCAGCCATGCTGCGCGATTGGGAGAAGGCACTTCCTGAATGTGTGAAGCTGGCCTATCTGCCCAGACCGGGAATAGTCAGATTGAGGCTGACGATTGTTGACAAATGTGCTATTGATGCAGAACAAATACTTGATGTAACTATAGCTAAGTTACTGGATATTATACCAGAACATGTCTTTGGGTATGATGATATCAGCCTGGAAGAATCTTTAGGTGAGCTATTGCGGGATAGGGGATTGACACTCGCTTCGGCAGAAAGCTGTACAGGAGGAAATATTGCCAGGATGATCACATCGGTTCCAGGGAGTTCATCTTACTATTCCGGGTCTGTTATTGCTTATGAGAACCGCATAAAATCAGGAGTACTCGGGGTGAATTCCCAGGTGATTGAAGATAAAGGGGCCGTTAGCAGGGAAGTGGTGGAACAGATGGCCCGTGGTGTTAGAGAGGTTCTGGGAACCGACACTGCAATTTCAACTTCTGGAATAGCAGGACCGGATGGTGGAAGCAATGAAAAACCCGTGGGTACAACCTGGATATGCGTGCAAAATGGAGAAGAATCCTATGCTAAGGTCTACCGTTTTGGTGGCACAAGGGAGCGCATTATCGACCAGGCCAGCTATACAGCCCTGCAGCTATTGCGCCGCCTTCTCCTCAAAAATCTTTAAAAAAAATGTACTTTTGTCGCTTGCCTAATCCGGAGTAATTCCCCGGAGCAAGATTAAAGCATGAAATTTTCGCAATCCAAGATAGGCTCCATCATTGGAGGAGTCATCATTTCTATATTTTTGGTCGCTGACTGGACGGCATGTCTGGCGCAGGAAGGTCAGGCGAATGCTTCAGAGGTATATCTTCAGGTTTATGAAGCGACGCAAAGTGTATTGTCGCATGATCCGGTCATCCAGAATGGAGTTTACTACACCTATCCCTATTACAATGCAATCGGGCATCCGTTTTTGGGCCAAAAAGAATTTGAAACCGCTTCTGTGATATTCAGAGGGAAGTCTTATGAAGCGCTCAGCATCAATTATGAGCTGTTCAGTCAGCAAATCATCCTGAGTCGCGAGTACGACGGAGTGTTACAGATGAATTTACTGGCTCCGGAATTTGTATCAGGATTCTACTTGAAGGGCAAACAGTTTATCAAAGCTGATTTTCAAGAGGGGGCACCAGAATTCTTCCAGGTGATCTCAGAGACGCCTACCATCTCATGTTATTATTCCTGGTATAAGGAACGCCGGGAGGTACATGATTCAGGGAATCGAAGTATCTACAGCTTCAGTGATCAGAAGAGCAAACGCTACCTCTATCTGGGCGAACAGCTAACAAGGTTTAAGAGCAACAAGTCCTTTCTGAAGATATTTCCGGATGCAAGTAAAGCCCTGATCAAGGATTATCTGCAGGAAAATCAGGTCCTGGTGCTGGAAGCCAGTGATCAGGAAATGCGCAGCTTAATAAATTATTGTGACAGAGTTCTGGATCAAGCATTAAATCAGGGGGGAGAATGAGGCGGATTCTGGTAGTCCTATTAGCCGCTCTTCTACAGGTTGCCGTTTTAGGCCAGGAAGGAATCCTGCTGGACAGAAGCTATCCGGAACTACCATTTGCACAATTTACACGGGAGCTTGAGCGTGATGAGGGCATCAAAGTCTACTATGATCAGTCCTGGGTCGATTCTCTGAGAACCCCGGTTATTCCGCAGGGAACATCGTTGTCAGAGGCCATCACATCTGCTTTACAGGGAAGCAAACTCAATTTCTATACACTCTCAAACCAGGTTTTTGTTTTCAGAGGAGAAGCCTTGATTACAGAGTATCCTCAATTTGATAATCCGGATGAGGTGGAAAGGACCCAGGACGAGGTCATAGCTAATCAGGAGCTGGAGAATGAACAATATCTGGTTACCAAAGCCATATCGGAGAAGAGAAATTTGCTGATAGGGAGTCGAGAGCAAGCTGTGAGGGGCAGAAAATCGGTAGTTAGCGGCCACATTAGCAGCTTTAAGACTGGAGAGGCACTGATTGGTGCAACCATTTATGTGATAGAGACAGGTGAGGGAACCATATCTGGTATTGAAGGCAACTTCCAGTTGAAGCTTAATTCGGGGAATTATAGCATCATGGTGCAACATATGTCCATGAAGGAGGCAGAATATGGACTCACAGTAATCTCGGATGGAACCCTGAACATTGAGCTGGATGAAAATCTGATTGAGCTGGAGGAGATTACGGTAACGGACAAGCGGCATAGTAATGTGAAGGGCATGTTCATGGGATATGAGCGCATCTCCGTAAAATCCATGAAGGAGGTTCCTGTCGTACTCGGTGAAAAAGATGTCCTGAAAATCGTTCAATTGCTGCCGGGTGTGCAAAATGCAGGCGAAGGCTCTGCGGGAATCAATGTAAGGGGAGGAGGAGCTGATCAAAACATGTTCTATATCAATAATATATCCATTTATAATACCTCCCACCTTTTTGGTTTTTTTACCTCTTTCAGTCCGGATATTGTAAGTGATTTCTCCCTCTATAAGAATAATGTGCCTGCTAAGTATGGTGGCCGAATTGCTTCTATTTTTAATATAACCACCAGGAAGGGGAATAAAAATCACTTTTTCGCACAGGGAGGGATCAGTCCCATTACCGCTCATATGGCCATTGAAGGGCCCATCGTGAAGGAGAAGGTAAGTTATGTGCTTAGTGGGAGGAGTACCTATTCCGACTGGATCCTAAAAAGGATGAAAAGCTATGACCTGCAGAATAGCAATGCCTCTTTCAATGACTTCACTGTTGGTTTAGATGCTATAGTAAATCCTAAAAACCATGTGAATCTTTTTCTCTACTATAGTTCAGACCGATTTTCCCTCTCCTCTAAAAGTGACTACGAGTACTCCAATACTGGTGCATCTCTACGATGGGATCATAAATTTTCAGAGTTCCTTTCATCTGATTTTTCCATCTCCACAAGTGATTATCAATTCTCGACCCTTGATAAAAACAATATATCGGAAGCATACTCGCATCAATATGCGCTCAGACACACCGAGGCACGGGCCGATTTTGTGGAATTGAAGCTGGAGGGTCATAGATTCGAGTTTGGTATAAATGCCATCTGGTATGATCTGAACAGGGGAGATATCCTGCCCTATGGGCCAGAATCGTTCCGTGTACCTGTTAATCTTGGCAGGGAACAGGGTATTGAAAGTGGAGTCTATGTTTCAGATGAATTTGAGTTATTCCCTCGCTTTAGTGTCTTGCTGGGATTAAGATACAGCCTATACAGCCTACTCGCACCTGCCGATATCAACATGTATGAGGATGGACAGCCCCTGGACCAGTATAGCTACCTTGAGACTGTTCACCAGGAGAGTGGCATAGTGAAGAGCTATTCTGGGCTGGAGCCACGTGCTGCGTTGAATTACCAGCTGGGTGCAAACAGCTCCCTGAAAGCTTCCTACAGTCGCCTGCAACAGTTTATTTTCCTCTTGAGCAATACCATTGCCATTGCGCCCAATGATCAGTGGAAACTTACGGACTATCATATTTCCCCACCGGTATCCGATCAGGTTTCTCTGGGCTTCTACCAGGATATCAGGGACCCAAGCCTGAATTTATCGGTGGAGATCTACAAAAAATGGGTAAATGGTATTGTCGAATATAAGGATGGAGCAGATTTCATCTCAAGTGAAGCCATTGAGACTCAGATATTACAGGGATTCCAGGATTCGAGGGGTATAGAATTTATGGTCAGAAAGAATTCGGACCGACTGACCGGTTGGTTATCATATGCTTATTCCAGATCAACCATTACAATTGATGGGGAGCACAGTGAACAACAGGTAAACAGCGGAAATCCTTACCCTTCTAATTTCGATAAACCTCACAGCCTGAACCTGGTGGCTAACTACAGGATCAGTCGCCGTCTCAGTGTCTCTTCTAACCTGGTATATTCAACCGGGCGACCCGTAACCATGCCGGTGGCTACCTATTATGCTGAAGGTCGTCCTTACCTCTTGCATTCATCAAGAAATGCATACCGTATCCCCAATTACTTCAGGGTTGATCTTTCGCTGAATCTTGAGGGTAACCTGAAGAGTAAAAAGTTTGCACACAGTTTCTGGATGCTTAATATTTATAATCTGACCGGTCGGGAAAATGCCTACTCAGTCTATTATGAAGTGGTCGATGATCAGGTGAATGGTTACCAGCTATCGGTCTTCGGAAGGCCCATAGTTACAATATCGTGGAATTTCAAATTTGGTAACTACAACAGTAATTAAGGGTATAAGCTAAATGCGTTCGCCTACATACATATCATCTCTTCTGAACAGCATACTGCTATTTATCCTGGTCATGGTGGGATATTCGTGTATTTCACCCTATGAGGCAGATATCGACAATGAACCGGAATTAATCTCCATTGAGGCCAGCCTTATTAAGGGAGAGCAGGAACAAACTGTCAAGGTATCTATCACAGCATCTTTAAATAATTCCGTATTCAAACCTGTACGGGGCTGCGATGTAAGCCTGATAGATGAATTAGATAATGCCTGGCACTATAATGATTTAACTGGAGGTATCTATAGAACCAGCATTCCTGATGAAGAGCTGATTCATGGCCGCCATTACAAAATACGTGTTATTACAGCAGAGGGGAATGTATATGAATCCGACTATGAAATGCTTAATCCAGGTATTGAGCTTGATTCGCTTTATTACGATGTAGAAGACAAAGTAGATGAAATTACTGGTGAACCCTATACGGGCTTACAATTTTACCTGGATGTAAATGCAGGGGAGGATGAGTCAAGATATTTTCGCTGGAGAATTGATGAATGCTATGAGTACACCAGTTTTGCTCCGATCTCTTATTTTTATTTGGACGATACCCATACTCCAATTTTACCGGCCGATCCGTGGGCAGTGTATCGTTGCTGGCGGGAAGGAGAGGTAGGAGGCCTGTTTCAATCCAGTACCATGAATCTCTCTCAGAATGAAAAGAAGAGGATACATCTCAATTATGTTTCTGCACAGACGGAGAGGCTGCGTATTAAATACAGTCTGCAGGTAAAACAATATGCGCTAAGCGAGGATGCATATAACTATTTTGAACAGAACAGGCTTGCTACTGAAGAGGCTGATGGATTATATACCAGGCAGCCAAGACAGCCCATCACAAACTTTATGAATGTGGATGATGCAAGCGAGCGGGTGCTGGGTTATTTCTGGGCCTCCACACAAACAAACCAGCGAATTTTTGTGCCTCGGATAGAAGAGATGGATGTGCAGGCAGAGGACTGTGCCTATTGGGAATATAGTGATCTGGAGGATGGTGAAGGGCCGTTTCCAATCTATCTCTTCGATGATAAAAATAGCGGAAAGGTGTATGTAAGTTCACGAGATTGCTTCGATTGTACAAGAAGAGGAGGGAGCAATACAAGACCTGATTACTGGGAATGAGACGGATTTCAACATATC
Organism: Bacteroidota bacterium; assembly: GCA_003648635.1. GTDB lineage: Bacteria > Bacteroidota > Bacteroidia > Bacteroidales. Next base: position 7,650 of record QMPQ01000163.1, read on the forward strand.
TATTTCTATGCTTTACATTGCAAGGAGCTGTATGGGCACAGCAGCAGTCTTTGCTGCTGCCTGAAGATTCAGGAGAATCTATAATTCTCAGCTGCGACAGGGAGTTCTATGGTGTAAGTGAACATATTCACTACTTCGCCTCCTATAGTGCTCCAGAAGAACTTGAAAGCGGTGCCTGGAGTACGGTTCTCTATGTGGAACTGATCTCATGGGATGGAACGAAGCAAGCTTCTTCCAAAGTCTATATCACTGATAATGGAGCCAGTGGAAAAATAGAGATTCCAAAGACTATTCCTTCGGGGGTCTATTACCTGAGGGCCTATACCAGGTGGATGCGTAATTACTCCCCCATATCTTATACCTACCTGCCATTGAAAATTCTGAATCCCTTCAGCCAGGAAATGCTGACGCGTCCGGCAGAGGTGGAAACAGATCTTCAGTCCATGGCACGTGTAGCTGAATATCTGAATGATGGTATCGTTTTATCCGGCCTGAAGGATCAGTATGGAACCAGGGAGCAGGTTGAGCTTGAAATTCAAATACAGGAAGCGCTTATGTCTGGACCATATAGCCTGGGCGTTGCAAAAAGCTCTGGCCAGTCCTCAGGAGATTACAACTTGGGACTCAAGCCTGAAGCGGATACAGGGTCTGGAAAGATTGAATATCTGCCTGAGCTAAATGGTCTTACACTTTCAGGTAGGG
>QMPQ01000164.1 GCA_003648635.1 Bacteroidota bacterium
GGGGAATCCAGCCTTTATTGATTGATTGGAGCTGCTTTACCGCTGCTTCGATCCGGGCACCTATCACAAAGGGCAGGGCTCCTGTATCTTCAATTTCCAGGCTAGCATGTGTAATACCCAGCGACTCCAGAACCTCAAGGGCCTGTTGCCTGATCTGTTCGCCAAACATCCGTTCGACCTTGCTTTGCAGCTTGATATTAATGCCCCCCTTCTCCAGGAGTTGCAGTTTCACCTGGCAATCGGATCTGATCCTATCACCTTTGTTACCTGTGATTGCTGTTTGTTTCATAATATATCAATTAAGGAGCTTCGTCCTGACTATTCATGTCCGCAGAACTCAGTTAGGACACCCTGGCTTGATTTGGGGTGCAAAAAACCAATCTGCAAGCCCTCGGCACCTTTACGGGGCTGCTCATCGATAAGCCGGACTCCCTGATCAGCTGCATGCTTCAGGGCTTCGCTCACATTGTCCATGGCAAAGGCCAGGTGGTGCACACCCGGGCCCTTCTTCTCTATGAATTTTCCGATGGGGCCTTCCGGATCAGTACTTTCCAGAAGTTCGATCTTGGTTTCTCCTACCCTGAAGAAGGCGGTTCTTACTTTCTGATCGGCTACCTCCTCGATGGCATAGCATTCCAGTCCAAGCACCTTTTCATAGTAGGGAATCGATTCTTCCAGACTGTTTACAGCAATACCGATGTGTTCAATATGTGTTGGTTTCATAGCAGTTTAAAATATGTTTTGAAATTACTCAAAACTACCTGATCGAAACACCTGAAATCATGATAATTATCAAACCGGGAGAGAATTCACTCCTGTTATGGAGCATCTAATCTATCAGGGCATTGTAGACCACCTGCTGCACATCGGTGCGCACATTCATATCAATCAGACGGTTATTTCCCATATCGGGGTGAACGCGGTTCGAAAGGAAGATATAGACGAGCTCATGAGCCGGATCGGCCCATGCCAGGGTTCCTGTAAATCCGGAGTGTCCAAAACTTTGGGGAGAAGCACTGTTACAGGCAGGGCCTGCATCGTCCTCCCAGAACACAGGCTTATTAAATCCAAAGCCCCTGTGGTTCTCCTCCTCACAATTGTAGCAGGAGGTATATAGCTTCAGGGTAGCTTCCTGAATATACCTTCTCTGCCCATATACGCCGCCATTTATATACATCTGCATCAACTTGGCCAGATCGTTTGCAGAGCCAAAAAGGCCTGCATTGCCAGAAACACCACCCAGCATGGCAGCCCCCATATCATGCACATGCCCCTGAAGCAGCTGTCGCCTGTAAAAATTATCATTCTCGGTAGGTACGATGCGCTCCCTGGGAAAACGACTCAGGGGCTTATAGCCCAGGGTATGGGCCCCCAATGGATCGTAAAAGTTATACCAGACATAGGGATAGAGCATGGTATCGCTTACGGATTCGATGATCTGCTGGAACATATAAAATCCCAGTCCGCTGTATCGGTACTCCTTGGAAATCAGTTCGGAGTCGTAGATTCGCTTATAGATGGTATCCTTCCAATCGGCCCTCATATAAAGGTCATCTGCCACCTGGTAGGGATATTCTGCTGAATAGAATTTCTGATAGACACTATCCACATATTTCACATGCCGATTAAAATAGGCACCCTCTCCTATCTTTAAAGGATGGGAACGGGAATATTTGTTGCTAAGCAGTGCCTGTGAGGTGTCCAGTGGTTCAAGAGTTTCATAGTAGAAAGGGATCCAGGCAATCATCCCCGACTGGTGGGCCAGCACATCGGCCACCAGCAAGTCTGCCTTATTACTGGAGTCGGGAACAGCTTCGAAGCTGCCCATCAATGAATCCTCATGGAAGAGCCCCTTATCGTGCAAGCGCATCAATGCCGTTGTAATGGAAGCCATTTTGGTGATGGAAGCCATGTCGTAAATATCATCAGGCTCTACCGGACTCTTCCTCTGATAGGTGTGATAGCCGTAGGTACGATGCCAAACCACTTTCCCTTTGCGTGCCACCAGCACCTGGCATCCTGGCATGGCCTTCTCCTTCAGGGCATGTCTAATAATCTCCTCCATTTTTATCAGGGTATCGGGATTCAGGCCCACATCAAGCGGGGATGCATATCCCAGCCTTGTGGCAGGCCCTGTAGCAATGCCCTCCCCTGCTGCTAAATAGTTCCCTGCAGAGACCGGCATTCGTCCCGAAAAAGAGGCTCCTCCAAAAATGGCCTGAAGAGCCAGCTCCTGGTAAAGGGCGTCATCCTTGTGCGAAAGAACCAGGGCATCCAGGTGATCTAATCCCGAAAAACGACTCAGTGCATAGGGAACACCAGCCACATTAACAATCAGCTTGACTGAGGGTTCCAGATCTTGAAGAAATAAAAGTGTTTCATTGCTAATCCCATAGTTCTGAGAAGCCCTGCTGCTGGTGTTCAATACAGAGACAATTATAGTGTTGTATGCGGATAAAAGCCGGATCATAGCCAGGCGTGCCTCCAGGGCAGCTCCTGAGGCGAGGGTAAAATGATCTCCCTCCAGGTACAGGTCTGTGGTATGTAAAGGTGCCTGTTTTCCATCCTTGCTGATGGTCACTGTTGCCAGGGAGGTTCGTTCCAGTTGTTCAATGGGAACAGCTCCATCCGTGTTTTTTGCAAGAATTAGTGAATGCTCTACCATCTCTCTGATAAGAGGCTTGTAGGCAGGGTCGTTAAGATCCTCAAGCAGGGAATCGATCTTGATAGGAAAGCTTTGATGTGCACCGGTCCAGTACTTGGCCTGAAGGATCTTCCTGCAGCTGCCATTGACCTCCTCCTCAGAAATAGTTCCCTGTTTGACTGCCTTTTTTACCGCCGTAATGGCTTTGTCTACATCAGCAGGCATCAGCAGAATATCATTTCCGGCACGAACTGCCTCCACCTCTCTGATACCCGGTTCAAAATAGCTGCTCAGCCCTTTCATATTGAGTGCATCGGTAATGATCAGGCCCTTGAAACCCATCTCCTCTTTTAATAGCCCTGTTATGGTAGGACGGGATAGTGTGGAGGCCCGGTTTTCCCTGGCATCCAGCTCCGGAACACGAAGGTGGGCAACCATCACCCCGGTAAGTCCCCTGTATATTGCTTCACGAAAAGGATAAAGTTCCACCGAATCGAGCCTGTTGCGATCGTGTGGAATTACGGGAAGTGCATGGTGCGAATCGGTATCGGTATCACCGTGACCTGGAAAATGCTTGGCAGCTACCAAAACACCTTTGTCCTGCATCCCCTCCATCAGGGCTACCACTTTTGCAGTAACATTTTGCCGCTCCTCACCAAATGACCTGGTGCCAATCACCGGATTGCCCGGATTGTTATTGATGTCGGCAACGGGTGCCAGGTTCATATGAACTCCCATTCTTTTAAACTGAGCGCCCATATCCAGGCCTAGCCTGTATATCAAACTGTTATCTGTAATTCCTCCCAGGATCATGGTGGCCGGATAGCTAATGGTTTCCTGAAGTCGCATACCCAGACCGTTCTCTCCATCGATGGCCACAAGCAAGGGAATTTCAGCTGTCTCCTGGTAAAGATTTGTGAGCCTGGCTTGTTCCAGAGGTTCTCCCTGAAAGAAGAGGATTCCTCCCACTTTTTGCCTTCTGACCTGTTTCAGTACTGCTTTTTCATGAGCAGGTCCCATGTTAGAGTAGCCATATACCATGATCATCTGTGCGATGCGCTCATCCAGCGACAGAGTTTCTATCACCGAATCGGCCCAGGCAGCTCCTGCTTCAAGAAATGGTGGATCTGAACGTTTCGCCGGATCCAGGCCCGGAAGAAGCCCCTGTGCTTCGGGCCTCACAAGCGTGTACGCCAGGATCAGGAAAGCAATAATACTTATTTGCAACAACTTGTTTTTCATGGCTACGACCGCTCAGTTGATAATTTTATACGCATTTACCAGGAACGGGGTTTCAGCTGGAACTAGCTAACAGACTAAATCCTTATTTTAGGGATGCCAGAGATTCAGTTTTTGAGCTGTGTCATCAGGTACCGCTTCCTTATGTACCATGAAAAAGATGGTCTTCGCACGCATATAAGCCTCTGAAACGTAGTGATATCCTTTATAGATGTGATTTCCGGTTCCCCATGAGTTCTTCACCAGGTAAAACTTATTTCCCGCCTGGTCCTTTGCAATCCCGGTGATATGCATGAGGTGGTCGTCAGTGGTCCGGTAGTTATCAAACATCTCCTGCCGATTCTCCTGGTTGATACTTCGCTCCTTTTTAGGAGTGGAGAAGTCATAGAACATGGCCTGCTGCTCACTTTCTGACAGTTCATCCCAGCGGGCTCTTTCGAGTCCGTCCAGATCCTCGATCTCTGTTGAAGGCATCAGGGCCACTCCCTTTTTCCAATCGTAACTCCGCTCCCCCACATCGGCATCCCAGCAAACGGTATAGCCATTCTCCAGGGCATGGTCAAGGAGAGTCATCATTTCATCCAGAGGTACATTCCCAATGGTGCTCCAGAGCCAGTTGTCGGGGATCTCAAGTAAAAAACTCTCATAAAAGGGGTGATGGGTAAAGGAGCCTATGGACACATATTGGTCGGGGCTTAGTTCCGTTGTACTGCCAAAAGACATTGGTGTGAATTCTTCTCCATTATAGGTGAAATCGACCGGAACAGTTCCCAGATAAGCATCCAGAATTCCCATATAACCCACTTTCCATGCGCTTGAGAGCTCACGGTTGCGATTTTTAATTACTGCATCCACATAAGCATTCAATACACCATCCATCTCCCCATGAACCGGTAGAGAATCGTTGGTGGTCACTCCGTCATACACCTCATTGGGTACCATTCCATCATCCTTCCAGATACGCATCACATCCATGGCCAGTCCACCGGGACCAAAATTGCCTTTCCCTTGCATGCGTACATATTTTTCCGCCTTCATCTCATAGGCTTTTCTTACAAAAAACATCTCTGACAGATCATGTTCACCCTGACCGGTCCGCATGAGTTCCGCTTCGATAAAACTGACGGCAGCAAAACTCCAGCAGGTCCCTGAGCGGTGCTGGTCCTTAACAGAAGTTGCCGGAACAGAGGTAAGCATGGTGAATTCATAACCCTTGGGCGCTTCCTCTTTCTCTTTTTTCTTTCTCTGTCCGTTCAGACTACTAACTGAAACGGCAACACCGATCAATACCAGTGTTGAGTAACGTATAAGTTTTTTCATGATGCTAGATTGGTTTTGAGACCCTTAAAGTAGCAATTATTCGTAAGAAAAAAGCCGAGGTGTACTCGGTTTGAGAAATGTCAAAACCAAATCAAAATTACCGTAAAAGCGCCTGCGTGGGTTAGCCTGGATCCGATTGGAGAATATCGACCTGGAAAGTGGATTTATTTCTTCTTGGGCAATGATCAAGCCTACAGCCAGGACATTAACCTTAAAACCCAAGCAAATGATGAATCCAGCCCTGCTAAATACTGAGACCGAAGGGGGAAAATCTTTGATATAATTGTTAAGGACGAAAAATGAACTTTAAGAAGTTAATACAGGCCTGTGAGCAGGCCCACAACTACTTGCAGGGCACTGCCATATCTGCGGTTAACCAGTCCCTGACTATCCGGAACTGGCTATTTGGCCATTACATTGTAGAGTACGAGCAAAACGGTGAGGACCGCGCGACATACGGCACTGAGCTGCTGAAGACCCTTTCAGACAGGTTAAGAAGCAAATACCCCAAGGGCTTCACAGATAGACATCTTAGGAACTGTCGTCAGTTCTACCTGGCTTATCCTGAGATAAGCCAGGTGTTATCCGAATATACATTACCTGGTTCAATTTGGAAATCAGTGACCGCCAAATCTAATAAGGAGTTGGATTACAGCGACTTTAAGGGGGTTGATGTAAGCATACTGTTATCCAGATTATCTTTTACTCATATACTCGAACTCATTTGGGAAAAGGATCCAATAAAAAGGGCTTTCTATGAAGTAGAAGCTATCAAGGGTAACTGGTCTGTACGGCAATTAAAGCGACAAATAAACAGCTTACTGTATGAGCGGACGGGCCTGTCTATTGATAAAAAAGCCTTAATCATGGACACCAACATGAAAGCAGAACCATCAACACCGGAGGGGATTATGCGTGATCCATATGTGTTTGAATTTGTTGGACTGGAACCCAAAGAGATATTTGCTGAAAGCGACCTGGAGGAAGCTCTTATTAACCATCTGCAGGTGTTCCTGCTGGAACTTGGCAAGGGCTTCTGCTATGAGGCCAGACAAAAGAGGCTGACCATCGATGGGGAATATTATTACATCGACCTGGTGTTTTATCACCGCATACTGAAATGTCATGTCCTCATTGATTTGAAAATCCGAAAGTTCAAGCATACCGATGCCGGCCAGATGAACTTCTATCTGAACTATTACAAACACAACGAAATATCCGAAAGCGATAATCCTCCGGTAGGAATAGTTCTTTGTACGGATAAACAATCTTCTACAGTGAAATACGCCACCGGGTCACTGGATAGCCAATTGTTCGTAAGCAGGTATCAGGTCCAACTGCCCACAGCCCGAGAACTGGAAGAGTTCATTAAACAGGATATTAAAATGCTGGGCGGCAACTAAGCTTCCAGGAATTTGAACGCTTAAAGGGAGACCCGGTTCAAGAATTCATGCACGTGCTCGGCGTAGGACTTGGAGACCGGAATGCGAATCTCCTCCGGAGAATCGAGGTAGATATACAGGTTGGTACTGATCAGTTTCACAAGTTTGATATTTTCGAAGTTGACCATGTAAGAGCGGTGACAGCGTTGAATCAGGGTCCCTTCCAGCTCCTTCTCCAGCCTTTTCATAGTATTGCGGAGCATGATCTTTTTCACCTTCCCCTTCTCCAGGGTATGTACGGTTACATAATTGTCTGTGGATTCTACAAAGAGGATGTCGGCCGACAGGATGGAAAAACGAAGCTTCTCGGTCTCATCCCTGAAGGAGATCATCTTTTTCTCCCGGAACTCCTGTGAGGTATTCTCCGTGCGGTCCTCAAGCTTTGTGCGCTTATCTTTCATGGAAAGGTAGAGCCATGAGATGGGGTAAGGAATGGCCAGAACCATCAGGGTAATAAAGAGCAAACTTGCAAAGCGATCCACCAGCTCCATGCCTGACTTGAGGAGGACCAGGTCCACCACCAGGTAGATGCTGGCGACTAAGACAATTTCCGCCACATGCCAGAGTCCGAAGATGAGGTAGCTCATACGGTTTCTTCCCATAAATAGGAAAAAGATCAGTTTACTAATTACAATTCCCAACATACCGATCAGGATCATGACGCTGGAACTAAAGAAGAACTCCAGGCGGCTCATTTCGGTCCAGGTGGAAGCATTAAATGGCGCATAGATATTGATGAATACCAAACCGAAGATGGACACAAACATCACCTGGGTAATGAGCGTGGATTTATCCTTCATATAATCAGGTATCTCCTCGAATATGATTTTCAAGCTATTCATCAATGGCTAGAATTTTTAGTTCGGTTCGCCGGTTTTGTGCCCTTCCCTCTTCAAGCTCATTATCTGCCACTGCCTTCGTCTCCCCATACCCGGCTGCCTTCAGCCTCCCGGTCTCAATCCCCTTGTTTACCAGGTAATCCACCACACTCTGTGCCCGCTGTTCCGACAAGCTTTGATTTAGCTCCGGTGTCCCGGTATTGTCGGTGTGACCACTAATTTCAACCCCGACGGCCGGGTTTAACTGAAGAAAATCATACACCCGCTTCAACTCCACCCTGGATGCAGGCTCCAGTTGGTAGGATCCCGTGGCATAAAAGATATTCTGTAGCACGACCACACTGCCCACACGTACCTTTTCCAGTGGTACATCTCTTCGAAAGGGTTTGGTTTGTGTGTGCAATCCCGTAAAGGTAAAATGATCTGAATAAAAAAGATAGCCATCAGCCGAAACATTCAGGGCATAATCACGGTCCGTCGGAAGCGATAGCAGGAAATCTCCTTCACCTGCCTGAGACTCCAGCTCCATGACCGCCTCTTCTGTATCCAGGTCGATCAACTGCAAGACCGCCTTTATGCCTCGCATATTACGGGAGTCATGAACCCTTCCTGTCATGTATGAGACAGGTACTGGCCTAAGCTCTACGGGCATTTCAAAGGAGTATAGATCCGTATCCGTTCCTTCTCCCCGGTTGGAGGCGAAATAGGCCCGGTCACCCCTTGCATTCAGACTCAAACCAATATCATCGTCATGGGTATTGATGGGATAACCCAGGTTTTCAGGGATTGTCCATCCCGATTCCCGGATTAATCTTGTGAGAA
>QMPQ01000165.1 GCA_003648635.1 Bacteroidota bacterium
GCTGAGATTCATCAAGACTTAGTAAAAGGTAGATGGGGAAAAAAGAAGAAATATATTAATAATTTCATATTTGAGGTTCCACCCAGGAATTGAGTGATTCCAAACATATTATGCTTATTAAGAGACAAAGGAATTTTATTATTTTGATCATTCAAACGCTGGTCTTTCTGGGGTGTTCAGCCTGTATAAGGAATGCTAACAATGACCTTCCTGCTGACGAAAATTCTGATTTAGCGTATGCAGCATGGATCAGAGTCCAAGAAGATTTACCCTGTATCGATTCCCTCCTGTATGATGATGATCCCAGCCCCATATTTCGTAAAGAGTTTACGGTAAGAAATGACATTCAATCGGCCACCTTATTCATAAGCTCAGCGGGATATTATCGAGCTACTCTAAATGAAGAAAGAATAGGGGAGAATTATCTTGACCCTGCCTGGTCAAATTTTGAAAAGAGAATCTACTATTCCGAGTACGATCTTTCTGCAGAAGTTCAGGGAGGTTCTTATTGTCTTGGGGTGACACTGGGGAATGGATTCTATAATCCACTTCCTATGCTTATGTGGGGCAGACGGAACCTGCGGGAGGCTCTCCCTCATGGAAAGCCTGCTTTCATTGCCGTGTTGAAACTGGAATACAGCAATGGAGAAATAGAAGAAATAGTCACTGATGATTCATGGAGCTACTCCCATGGCCCCATAAGAAAGAATAATGTTTACCTGGGTGAGGTTTATGATGGAAGAAAAGAAATAAAGGGATGGGGAAATGTTGGTTTTAATGACGAAGATTGGAATGAAGCAATAAAAGTGCAGGGCCCTGCAGGGAAATTACAGAAATCCTTCTTCCCACCTATTCAGATCAGGAAAGAGCTTAAGCCAATAGCCATTAAAATTCTTAATGACAGAACATACATAGTAGACATGGGGGTTAATTTCACAGGCCTATACGACATACACCTGCAAGGGAATTCCGGAGATACAATCACTTTTCGTTTTGGTGAAAGACTTTATGAGGATGGGAACCTTAATCCAATGACCACAGTAGCCGGACAAATTAAAGAAGCAGGCATGGGCGGTCCGGGATCACCTGCGATTGCATGGCAAACGGACCGTTATATATTTGGTGAAGATACAGATACATGGTATCGTCCCGAATTCACTTTTCACACGTATCGCTATATTGAAATATCAGGATTGGATAAAGCTCCTCAAATCTCCGATATTAAAGGGATCGCACTGAACACCAGGGTCGAAAGCCAGAATAACTTCACTTGCTCATCACAACTAATTAACAATATTCAATCAGCGACCAGACGAACATTCCTGTCCAATTTAATTAGTGTTCAATCAGATTGTCCGGCTCGAGAAAAATTTGCTTATGGAGGAGATCTGAATGCCACCAGTGAAGCATTCATTTACAATTTTGATATGCAGGATTTCTATCGTAAAACTATCTACGATTGGGTAGATGCCATGAATGATTCATCCTTTGTAGATACAGCTCCATTTGTTGGAATAAAGTACTGTGGGATAAGCTGGGAATCGGCGTTTATCACCACCCAGTACAATCTATTTCTATATTATAATGATACTGCAATAATCAGGGAATTATATGATCTGGATTTGAAATGGATGGAGAAGGCAGAACGCATACATCCTACCGGAATGGTTGACAAGGGCCTGAGTGATCATGAATCTCTTGAGCCTGTCCCTGTTGAGCTAACCGGAACCACTCATTACCTTCAGTGTGCAAGGATAATGAAAATATTTGCTGCCAGGATGGGCGATATTGAGCATGAAAAGCAGTTTGAAGAACTGGCTGATAAGCTCACCAATATCATTTTAAATAAATTCTGGGTGGAAACTGTGGCCGATCCAATCAATAAACAAACCCTATTTGCCACTTTATTATACCATGATCTTATTCCTGAGAATGAAATTAGTATTGCCGTAGATTCATTACTAGCCTCTTTATCCAATCCAAAAGCTCATTTTACCACAGGAATTTTTGGAACCAAATATATTCTTGAGGCACTTTCAAAAACAGGTAACTCCAATACTGTTTACGAAATTGTGAATAGCACACTATCCCCTGGCTGGGGACATATGATTGATCAGGGGGCAACCACTTTATGGGAGACCTGGGAAGAAAGCGATGATGTTTATTCTAATTGCCATCCGATGTTTGGCTCAGTGTCTGAATGGTTTTACAGATGGCTTGCGGGGATAAGACCGCATCCTGATTATCCAGGGTTTGAAAAATTTATTATAAACCCCTCCTTACCCGCTGGTTTATCTCAGGCTTACGGTTCTTATAGTTCACCTTATGGTGAAATAGTATCAACCTGGAATAATTACGGAGTTGAAAAACAGGTATATGAAATAGAAATACCAGAAGGCTGCCTGGCTTTAGTCAAACTACCCATGAGTGAGAAACAAGAAATTTCCTTTTCACATAACAGTAGTGACCAGGCTTTTTTACCAGAACGTACTGATAAGACCCATTGTTCTTTTGAGTTGCCCACAGGGAAATATTCAATTCTAATTGCATTCAAACAGTAGAAATATTGTAAAAAACAAAGCAATGAGAGCAGCAGTTTTTGAGAAATTTCAGGGGCCTATCTCCATACAAAATGTAACAGACCCTAGTCCTAAAAATCACGGAGTTGTTGTTAAAGTAAAGGCAACTGGTTTGTGCCGTAGTGACTGGCACGGTTGGATGGGACACGATCCTGATATCATATTGCCTCATGTACCAGGCCATGAGCTGGCGGGAACTATCGAAGCGATTGGAAAAAATGTGCTGGACTTTAAAGTTGGAGACCGGGTTACCGTCCCTTTTGTATGTGGGTGCGGGACTTGTGTTCAATGTAAGTCAGGCAACCATCAGGTATGTGACTATCAAAGTCAACCAGGCTTTACACATTGGGGATCGTTTGCAGAATATGTTGCCTTAGACTATGCTGACGTAAACCTGGTAAAAATTCCGGAAGAAATAGATGATGTAACAGCAGCCACTTTGGGATGCCGTTTTATCACTTCGTATAGAGCAATTGTAGCACAGGGGAAAGTCACAGGTGGACAATACGTTGTAATTCATGGTTGTGGGGGTGTTGGCCTGTCGGCTATAATGATCTCCAATGCATTAGGTGCACAGGTGATTGCCGTAGATATTAACGACGACACCCTGAATCTTGCCAGGGAAATGGGAGCTATGGCAACAATCAATGCTACCACAAGCCCCAACATCATTGAACATATAAAGACTCTAAGCCATGGAGGGGCTCATGTTTCTGTTGATGCCCTTGGAAGTCAATCTACATGTTTCAATTCTATTGCGAATCTTAGAAAAAGGGGGAAACATATTCAAGTTGGCTTAATGACTGGTGAGCATCAACATCCAAAAGTTCCAATGGATAAGGTGCTTGCTAATGAACTGGAAATCATCGGAAGTCATGGAATGCAAGCTTTTAAGTATCCGGAAATGCTGGACATGATAAAAAGAGGAAAACTCAAGCCCCAAAATCTTATAGAGAGAACCATTACGCTTGAAGAATCCACCAGCGCTTTGACTAAAATGGATAGCTTCGAAAATAAAGGGATATTAGTAATTAATTCGTTCTAGAGAACACAATGATAAGGGAACTGTTATCAGGATCTATGCATAGAATGCTGCTAGCATTGAAGACATAAGCTCAGAGTGAATGAATTAGTGAAATATGCTGTTGTAACTGGAGCCTCATCGGGAATAGGGTGGCACATTTCCAGGGAATTAGCTTCTAGAGGGTATTCTATATTAGCGCTTAGTAATCAGGCACAGTAACTAAATGATCTAAAGTCTGAGTCAGAAAGAAGCTTTCAAAGCAGCGTTCAGACTCTTGATTGTGACCTTTCTGAAACCGGTACTGCAGAGAGCATCTTCGACTTTTGCCAGAAAAATAATCTGCAGGTAGAAGTTCTTGTGAATAATGCCGGCATGCTTGTTTATGGAGAAGTCATAGGTGCAGATATTGAAAAAATCAGAAGCATTCTCCAACTTCACATGAACACTCCGGTGATGTTGTGCAGACTGTTTGGTGCCCTTATGGCAAAAAATCATTCAGGTTATATTCTAAATGTCTCCTCTATCTCTGCGGTAATGCCTTACCCGACTATATCCTTGTATGGTCCTACAAAAACCTTTCTTCGGAAGTTTACAAGAGCACTACGTACTGAATTGAAAGAAACAGGAGTAAATGTCCTTTGCCTGCTTCCGGGGGCAACGGCAACCGCCTTATATGACACAAAGAACATCAAGCTCTCATTGCTAATGCGTCTTGGCATCATGAAGAAACCGGAAGTTGTTGCTAAAGCTGGTGTTGCTGCTCTATTTAAAAAACGGGCTGAATGCATCCCCGGTTTGTTAAATAAGATTATCATGCGTTTCATTCCCCTTATTCCTCATGTACTTATTAGATACATTTATAGAAAAATGAATAGATGAGAAATATTAGCCTTATTCTTCCAGCTTGTTGTAGTATTTGCTCACCATAGCAGCACCTACAATACCCGCTTCATTCATCAATTTGGCAGGAACTACTTTGGCTTTGGTAGTCAGATGGTGGAAGAACAAATCTCCTTTTTTACTGGCTCCTCCTCCAATAATAATTCGGTCGGGCCATGTTAGCTCTTCCATTCGGAGCAGGTATTCATTAAAACGACCTGCCCAGGTATCCCAGTCAAGATCATTCTTTTTACGTGCAGCATCGGTGGCGTAGAGTTCGGCATCGGCACCGTGTAACAAAATATGGCCCATTTCCAGGTTGGGAACCAGTTGCCCGTCGCTGAAGATCACGGTACCCAGTCCAGTTCCCACGGTAACCAGTAGCAGCGTTCCGGATTTTCCTTTCCCGGCTCCGAATTTAACTTCGGCCATGCCCGCAGCATCTGCATCATTTACCACGTGCACCTTGCAGCCGGTGGCCTCAGAAAAGAGTTTATTAAGGTCCTTGTTGATCCAGCTATTATCCACATTGGCCGCTGTTCTGGCCACACCCTGCTGGATCACACCGGGAAAACCGGCACCAACCGGTCCATTCCAGTCAAAGTGTTTGGTAATTTTTTTCATAACCTTTGCCACTGCTTCGGGAGTAGCAGGCTGCGGGGTTGGAATACGATACCTCTCTGTAAGCAGTTTACCTTTTTTTGTATCAACGATGGCACCTTTTACGCCGGAACCTCCAATATCAATTCCCAGTATCTTCCTCAGTTTCATTTCGTAGTATAAATTATGGTCTGTATGATTAAATAAAGGGTTCTAAATTAGTAAATTTTCAGACCCAGCCGAAATTATTGACACTAAAATGGGTCTATGTGGAAGAATTTTCACTAACTTACTTAGAGAGTAATTAGAGATAGAATCAATTATGGAAGATCAGCCAAACTACCGTTGGAACTCCAAAAATATCCTGGTCGTGGAGGATGATGAATCAAGTGCCTTCCTGCTCGGAACTTTTTTGAAAGAAACCGGTGCGAGTATATCTTTTACGACGGATGGAAATGAAGCCGTTGACTTTGTTCGCCAGCACCCGGAAACCGACCTGGTTCTTATGGACATACTCCTGCCGGATAAGGATGGTTTCACAGCCACCAGGGAGATCAAATCCTTTGCGCGGGACGTAGTGATTATCGCCCAGACGGCCTATGCATTTTCCATGGACCATCGTGAGGCCCTCAAGGCCGGATGTGACGCTTATCTTACCAAGCCGCTCAACATGAGTCTGCTGCTTGATAAGATAGACGGGTATCTCTCCTGATAGGCTTCTCTCCTTATCAGCTATTCAAATACTGCTTTATACAGGTAGTTGCTTTCCACTGCTTCTCTACTGAAATGATCCCTGTGGAACTGATTGTTGAGGTATAGTTTGGTCTGATCCAGATAATGGGGCGATGCGGGTATACCTGATATTCCCGTAGGGATTACTGTAAGGGACCGGTCCCAGTCAGCTGTGTGAAAAATATGACGCTCGGAGGCTCCTTTATCCGCAATAAAGCTACTTCCTTTCGGATAGCTATAAGGACATACCGTATGTGAGCTTCCACCGATAGAATAAGGCCCCCGGTTGACTTTAAATAGCTTCTCAACAATGGGAACAGTCCCCATGGGATGCATCAGTGCTACCTTATGTAACTGGCCCCACTCCCAGGACTTTACTTCTGGTCCGTACATGGAGGTGAGGGTATCCATAGATTGCTGGAAAGCGGTCCGGATATTATCATGAAAACTTTCTGTTACATCAGGTGTATTCACATTGTCGCACCAGAGTGATTGTCCTGTAACTCTTGTCTTTTCTATGAGGTTTTTGGCAATGTCGTTATAAGCCAGTTGCCTGTAATCGTCCCCAAGTTCATCTTCGAACATGGCCCTGTTTAGCTCCATGAACATAATCTCAAAAATCAGGGCGGCAGATGATGAGGCCTGCATGTCGTAATCCCATTCAGCCAGTACCTCATAAGCAGATTGGTACTCCCCACTGGCATAATCCTGCAAGGCATCCAGGTACAGGGGGGTCATATACATGGCAAAATGAGAGTGCTGGTCTCGCAGCATTCGTTTAAAATCTTCTGTTCCAAACACCTCTTTTTCATCAAGCATCTCCCGGATTCTGCCAATTCGCCAGGGGAGAGGGAACCAGGTGCCTATGTAGTAGGGATAGTCTTCATCTACTGTTTTATTATTGGCGCTGGAAACATAACCGCATTCAGGGTTGTAGGAGTTGGGTAGCTCCTCAAAGGGAACCACTCCCTGCCAGTCATACAGAGATGTATCGCCCGGGTATACCAGGATCCCTCCGGAGTGCCGGATGGGAACTCCTGCGCAGGTTTGCAATCCGATGTTTCCATTACGGTCTGCATATACAATATTCTGACTCACCGAAGTGAATGATTTAACCGCATCTCTGAACTCTTCCCAGTTTCCAGCCCGGTTCAACAGATATAAGCTTCGAATTTCATTACTCATCTCATTGCCCTGCCAGCGGGCCGATATAACTTTATCGCTTACCCCTTTAAACTCACTGACCACCGGTCCGCGGTGGGTAAAGCGATTGAAGCGCACGACGGGTTCTTCAGCTCCTTTCACCTGGATCACTTCCTTCACAATTCTCATATCCTGCCACTGGCCGTCCAGCAGATACTGGTTGCTGTCGGCCGGATTGATAGTTTCCAGGTAGAAATCGAGGTCGTCCACGGTCACATTGGTCATTCCCCAGCCAATATCTTCGTTATGTCCTGCCACAATATAGGGGGCAGCTGGAAGGGCCACCCCGGTCACATTTAATTTGCCCTCAATAACCTGGTGCATCTGGTACCAGATACCCGGTGCATTAAGACTCAGGTGCATATCGTTGGCCATGATGGGCATGCCTGTTTCACTCTTCTCTCCGGATACGGCCCAGTTGTTGGAGGCCTCAAATACCTGGAGTCCCAACTCATCAATAATTTCAATTGCCGCGCTCATACCTGACTCCAACTCCAGGGTATTATCCGAGCTCATATATTCCGGGAATACCGGGATGCCCTGGAACTTCATATCAGGCAGCAATTCGCTGAACAAGGTATCGGAGACTGCCTGTTGGATTTTATAAAGATCCATATCGGTGTACCATCCCGAAGAAAGGTCCCAGGCCATATATCCCACAAGGTTGAAAGAGTGTTCAAGCTCCCAGGGATCTGGTTTATATCCCAGCATGGTAAACTCGAAGGGGAGCTTTTTTAGATTCCTGTTGATATACTGGTTAATACCATCTGTGTAGGCCTCCATGCCACGCAGGATATCAGGATCGGTCTGTGCAATTACCTTACGCGATTTCTTTGTAAACTCAAGAGCCCTGTAGAGCAGGTCTACTTCAACGAGTCCGGGATCAAGTACCTCAGACAGCCGGCCGGTGGTGATTCTTCTCAAGAGGTCCATTTGCCACAAGCGATCCTGCGCCATGACATAACCTACCGTGCGGTAGAGATCCTCTTCATTTTCGGCATAGATGTGTGGTATGCCCAGCGAATCGCGGAACACAGTAACAGGAGCGGATAGATGCTCCAGATCATAAGCAGCATTGTAATCGGGCAAAGCCCTTGTTTTAACGCTGCTTAAAAAAATCATACCGCCGGCAATAGCCAGCACGATCACAATCACGATGATGGTGAGAATGCGCTTTAAAATTTTCATTTTCGGGAGGTGGGATTAGTGGTTTAATAATAAGC
>QMPQ01000166.1 GCA_003648635.1 Bacteroidota bacterium
GGCCTGGTGATATAGGAACGTCTTCCGGATGCAAAAAAGGAGATATGCTCCTTCCAGATGGGACCCTCCAGCGACAGTCTCGAAGAGAGTAGCCCTATGCTGCCATCCATTCCAAAATGGTTCATATTTCCGTCTTTGGTACGGATATCGATTAAAGAGGAGAGTCTTCCTCCATAATTGGCCGGAAAATCACCCTTGTAGATCTTCACATCCTTGATGGCATCGGGAATTACGGTTGAGAAATAGCCCAGCAGATGGGTTGGATTATATACCGGTGCCTCATCAATGGTGATCATGTTCTGATCGCGACTTCCTCCCCTCACAAAAAAGATGGTGGATCCATCCCCAAAGAATTTGATCCCCGGAACAGCTGCCAGGGATTTGATCACATCTTTTTCCCCGAAAAGTGCAGGCATCTTCCGGACCGATTCGGGATTGATTCTTTCTTCGGAGCTTCTGGTAGTCCTTATCACATTGTCAAGTTCATCGGAATAAATGCTCACCTCCTTGATATGCGTAAGGTCCTTCTCCATGTCAAAATGAATACTTTGATTCTCGTAGGAATGGATGGCTATTCTCCCTTTCCCGTACCCCACATAAGTGCAGATCAGTTCCTCCACCTCACTTTGAAGTGTCAGGGAGTAAAAGCCATAAGCATTGGTAATGGTTCCCACAGCCCATCCGGGAATAGTAATTGTAGCCCCGATAAGCACCTCCCCGGTCCTCATATCCTTCACAAAACCGTTCAGGGTGAATTTAGATACTTCCACCAGGGTACTATCCTGAGATTTTACCGCATCCATCTTCACTTTTCCAGCCCTGGCTCGTTTAAGCACCACCTGTTGCTCCACCACTTCAAAGGAAATCCTGCGTTCAGCAAACAGAATGCTTAGTGCCTCCTCCAGGCTTGCACGATCCAGATGAATACTCACTGCCTCATCTGCATCAATCAGTCTGGAATTGTAAGAAAAACTTAGGCCCGATTGCTCCTCAATCCGGTCCAGTACCTTCTTCATGGGCTGCTGGTCCATATGAATGGTAATAAGACCATTGGTCTCCTGTCCACACAAAACCAAGCCCGCTGCCAGCAAGTATACAAGCAGGGATATTTTTATTCCGAATCCTGACATTCCATTAGGACTATTCCACACATCCTTCCCCGTCCAGCCTGATCTCATCCCCCTCGCGGGTGAGCTGCAAGTCCAGGGTAAGCTCAAGAACCTTCAATATGGCATCTAAGGTCTGATCCCTGAATGTAACCGTAATGGGACAAGAGGCCAGTTCCTCATTCATGATCACGATATGAGTATCATAGACACTGTTCACCAAAGCGGCCACCTCCCGGAGGGTGGAAGCATCGAAAAACAGCTCTCTGGTCTTCCAGGAGATGCTGTTTGGATCGGAAGTTGGGATCAGTTTCAACTCCTTCTGGTTTTTGTTATAGCTACCCCCCGAGCCTGCCTTCATCACGATCAGATCCTTTTGATCCTCTTTGCCGCTCATGGCCACAAGGCCACTCTCTACCGTAATCTCCACCGTAGGATTATCCTTGTGGGCATTCACATTGAAACTGGTTCCCAACACCTCTACCAGGGCTGCCCCGGCATCTATAACAAAGGGCATGGTGGTATCCCTGGCCACATCGAACCATGCTTCACCTGACAGAAATACCTTTCGCTCTTCCTGATCAAGTTTTCGACTGTAGCGCAAACTGGAGTGCCTGTTTACGATCACCTCTGTCCCGTCTTTCAGGACCACTTCCACCGGTTCATTTCCGGCCACCACTCGCTCCATACCCACCGTACGACTTACATAGATCAGGGAGAAGCTTAACAGCAATCCCAGCACCAGCACCGCAGCGATCCGGTAGGAGTAGTAAGGCAGAGAACGAGCCTTACCACGACTTGCTGAGGGTAGTTTCTTCTGTATCAGGTCCCACTCGGCATCCAGATCATAGCTTTGTCCCGGAACTGCCGAATCCCAGATAAGCCGGTATTCATCCACTAAGGCCTGTTTCGCGGGATCTGCCCCTAACTCTACCTGGAACCAGGAAAGTTCCTCCGGGCTTAATTCCCCCGAAAGGTACCTGCTTACCAGGCGATCAAATTCTCTATGGTTCTCTTCTACCGACATATTCACTTATAACACACACACAAGCCTTCTTTCCCCTACGGCCATGCATAAATATTTTAATTCAGCGTATACAATACCAGCCACAACAGGATCGTCAGATATCTGGCAAGTTGCTCTCTCAATATTTTCAGAGCCTTCGACATCTGATTTTCAACTGTTTTTACCGATATATCAAGTTGACTTGCAATCTCACTGTATTTCAATCCATCAAAGCGGTTCAATTCAAAGATCACCCTGCATCGCTCAGGCAAAATTTGTATAGCAGCCTGGATCTTTTCTTCCAGCTCCATGGCTTCGATCTGAGCACTCACATCCCATTCCCCTGCCCTCTCCGGGACCTTTTCTGAAGAGAATTTTCTCCTGTCCCTGATCACATTCAAACTCCTGTTATTGACCGCTGTGAACAGGTAAGATTTTAGTGATGTGGAGAGATCTATCTGGCTGCGTCTCTCCCAGAGCTTAATAAAAACCTGGTGAACCACCTCCCTGGCATTATCCTCATCCCCAAGGATTCGCCTGGAAAATGCCATCAGCGGTGTGAAATACTCCCTGAAGAGCTTCTCAAATGCTTGTTTGTCCATTTCACCTGCCCTATCCAGTCTCTTTTCAACGGTCATCTGGACACAAGATATAGAAATCCCCTGTGCGATTTAAGCATTTTATTCAACACTAAAGCCTGTCCGCTTCTCCACGTATTTCCCTGTGGAATCGATTCCCCGGATCAGGATCTCATATTCTCCTTTCAAATCAGCAGTGCGAAATGATATCCTCTTACCCGTCGCAGAATTCAACTCCAGACCGGGATTCCAGTAAAGGGTGTTCCGCACATCCGGGAGCCTGGGATCCTGGATCCCGTATTGAATGGTATCGCTTGCCGACAGATCCAGCATCTGGTAGTTAACCAGCAATCCCGACGAGGGAAGATCGATGTAACCCAGATCATTGTTCTTTGATATAAGGCTGATGATTCCTCCAAAACTCACATTTCCCCTTATGTAGGGAGCATTTACGATCTCTACCCGGTCAATGAGTCTCGGGGAGACAGCAAGTACAGCTTCAATATCAAAAATAGCCACCCCGTCGATCATTAAGAGCGGTGGATAGATCGACAGGTCGGGATGCTCACCCTGAATTATCAGGCGACGAACTCCTCCGCTCCTTCTGACGGCTACCTGGGGAACCACCTCAACAAAGTACTCCTCAAGTGTGGGAAGATTTACAAAATCGTCAAACTTGATGCTTGAGGTAGGCTTTCCGTAAAATAATAGTTCTTCGGGTGCCTGGGTCTCCTGAATTAACACCTGTTTGGGATAGTATTGCTGACTTACCTGGGCATTCACCGACATTTCAGTAATCAGCTCGGTAAGTGTGTCGTTTAAGCGTACCGGATAGGAAGGCAGTTGAAGGGCATCCTGACTAAAATCGCGGTCGATCAACAACTCCAGTTCATCTATTTCTGAATGATAGGCGGAGACAAACAGGTCTCTTTCACCTGCATACTCAGGAAAGGAGAAGTAAAACCTTCCTGCCGAATCAGAGTAATTACAAAAGAAGTCACGATCTCCACCCAATACGGAGACATAGATGGTGGCGTAGGGAGCCGACGTCCTATCGGTAAAGCTGACCGCCTGACCTGTCAGGGAAAGTCCCTGGGTCTCCGGAAGAATATCAGAAGCACCCTGGCTATCCTCAGAACATCCGGGTCGGAAATAGCTCTGGTCTCCCTGAAGCCCGGACCTGGCCACAGAGATGATCAGATTTGCCGGAGCATGGGAAAAATTCCAATTCAGATCTACCACTACCTCCTCACGAGTCCCGTAGCTATCCTTAGGAAGAAGACACTCCAGCATGTCAGAACCGTGCATTTCGGGCTGATTCAGCAATGTTTCGACCGGCCGGGGTTCCCATCCAAGGGTGTCCACGGGAAGCACCTGTTCATTGTAGGGATCGTATATCCGCAGGGAGGTATAAACAAAATTCTCGGGTCCACAATTCCGCATCCATCGGGTGTAAGCTTTCAGGTAATAGCTGCCTGAAGAGAGTCCTTCCGGAATAAGCAGGCTCCCGGAAGTGCTTGTATCAAGAAGCACCTTGCTCTGCACCAGGGGAGTTCCATTAGGCAGAATCAACTCCACATACAGAACACGGCTCCATGCTGCATCACTACTTTCAGCCGGTCTTCTGTAGAAAGCCTTGTAGTTAATGGTCTCACCACTGATATAGTGCCCTCTGTCGGTGAGCAATACCAGTCCCTCCTGCTGAATCTGGGCCCCAAGCAGGAGTCCCAATCCGAGCAATAGTGCAGTACATATGCTTCTGTATCTCATATCTTTTAATCTATTGGCCAAAAATCTGGGGGATCGCCCGAGCTCCCTTTACGCACCCTGCAATCCAGACATTTCAGTACGGTCTCACCTCTATGCAGCTCTCCGGTTTCTGGATCATTTGCAGTCGAAGTATACAAGGGCAGGTCCACAAACATCATGTACCTGAAACGCGGCATTTCAGGGGAGGGCCAGCAGAACCTTACGTCATACTTCTTTAATCCCTCCACTTCCTTTACAAAGAACCGCTCTTCGGCAACCCCGGAGACCCCAAAGAAACCAAGAACCCGCTCCTCCGGATCAGCCACACTACTAATGTTGCTCGTCGTCATAGAGGGCAGGCGATCGTATAAACCGCTCTGTGCGTGAGAATTTTTCTTTAGCTCATCCCAGTACCTGAAGGAAGGTTCATCCATGGCATGTTGCCTCACCAAAAGGCTGTAACCATAGCTCAGGCGCTGGGTCTCATTTGAAACAAAATGAAGCGGCATATAGGTGTAGGCGGGACTGGACAAGTTTGCAGCATCCAGGGTATAGATTTCATTTACATGTCCGGTAATCCAGCACTGACGGTCATCCAGGCTATCGGGAAATGGCCGGAGAACCCGGTCAAAACTGTAAATAAAACCTTCATAATCGGGATTATGAAATTCATAGGTCTCCACCAGTTCCCATCGCATAAACTCAGATGAATCCGCATCTATTTGAAAGTCGATATAGAACTGGATCCCGTCGATGCTTACCTCCGGATCGCTGGTGGGATAGGATTCCAACTCGTAATAGACCTTGTCAATGGCGGAGGGTGGATGTAACCGGGAATATTCGGACAGGTAGACATTCCCATTGGAGGTGACTACCCGCAACAAATACTGATCACCGATGCGCATAAATTCCTCCGGAACATTGGCACTATAATAACCGGGCGTGG
Source organism: Bacteroidota bacterium (assembly GCA_003648635.1). Taxonomy (GTDB): domain Bacteria; phylum Bacteroidota; class Bacteroidia; order Bacteroidales. Next base: position 5,386 of record QMPQ01000166.1, read on the forward strand.
TTTCTGAAAAGGAAAGCTGATCGCCCGACTGGCTCTCCAACTCAACCACACAGCTCGACTCTGGAATAAATTCCGGATTGAGGAGTCCGTCCGACCTGGAAATCTGGATGGTCTGGGATCCGGTAATATTGGTCAAGGCAGCATTGATTACCAGGGTCCCGGTAAAAATCTCATCTGACTCAGGGTAGTAGCGCTCTATACATCCGGTCAGCAACAAAAGGAGGAATATGTAAGCCTTCCCCTTAATGACTCTCATAATTACCCAGTTTGACATTCCAGGAGATGGTAAAGATGGGAACTCCGATTACCGAAAAAGAGTAGCCTTTGATAAAATATTCATGAGGTGTGAAGTAGATGCTCTGGGGATTGTTCCTTCCCAGCAGATTATAGACGTTCAGGCTCCAGGTGGAGTGCATAAACTTATCTTTTTTCAGGTTCCCTTCAATGTTCAGGGAAAGATCGATCCTGAAATAGTCGGGGATCCTGAACTGGTTACGTGCAAAGTAATCGATGTAGGCAACGTCGTTGATATAATAAAGGGAGGTGGGATAGGTCACAGGACGGCCCGACATATAAACAAGGTTTGATCCAATTGAAAACCTGCGATTAAGGCTGTAGTTGGCCACCACATTCAGTACATGGGGCCTGTCAAAATTAGAAGGATAGGTCTCGCCGTTATTAATAGACTCATATTCATTCTCACCCTTAACCAGCATCTCCGACCGGGAGTAGGTATAGCTGATCCAGCCATCAAGCCTTCCCGTGGTTTTCTGCAGCATGAACTCTATACCATAGGCATTTTGCAGCCCCTGTAGCACGACCGTTTCGGTTAATGGAGAGGAGATGAAATCAGCACCATCCTTATACTCTACAATGTCCTTTGAATATTTATAATAGAGCTCCACCGATGAGGAAAGCCCAAGCTTGGGGAAGATGTGATAGAAACCTCCGGTATACTGATAACTGGACTGGGGATCGATATAATAATCAGACAGCTTCCATTGATCGGTTGGAGATATGGTCACCGTATTGCTCAGCATAAAAAGATACTGCCGCATCTGGTTGAAGGAGAGCTTAAAAGAGGTGTTGGGACCTGCCTTCATGTTTACAGCAAAACGGAACTCAGGACCTGAATGAAAATTCACCGACTCCCAGTCATCGTAGACCAGTGAATCGATAATAGTATTTTCCGATTTTGGTTTATCCTCTTCATACAACATCACGGTCTGCGGGCCCAGCATGGAGTAGAGGCTGTAACGAATTCCTGCATAAACGGTGAGCCAGTCGTTTACTTCATAATTGTCGCTGACAAAAATCCCTCCCTCCAGTGCCTGTTCCTCGCCCAGATCCGTTGTATTCCGGATCGATGCATCGCCATAGGGTTCCACAACGCCGCGGTCAAGCCTGTAATAAATGAGGCTGGATCCAAAATCTATCTTGTGACGCAAAGAGGGGATCCAGGTAAATTCGGCCAGAACTTCATTGTGGTTAAGCATATACTCATGGGAATAAGCCCTGGAAATCTCACTCTGGTCCGTATTGGCAAATTTGTATACGGTGCTTGTCCCGGTCACCTTGGAAGTCAAGGCCGGTGAGATATTCTTTTCCCAGCTTGCCGATACACCACGATTGGAATACTCATAGTTGCTGAGCGTGCTGTACCTGAATCTATCATAGCTCTGGTAGTAGAAGATATTGAAGCCATTCTTCTCGTTAGGCTGGAAATTCAGTGATCCTGCAAAATCATAGAAAAAGGCATCACTATCACGGATCAGCGGGTCATCCATTTGCTTGAGGATCCAGTCCGAATAGGAGGAGCGTCCACTGATCAGATAAGAGGAGTGATCCTTTTTTATGGGGCCCTCTATGGTAGCATGAGCTGAAATCGGGCTGATGCCGGCATGGGCCGTGAAAGATTTGTTATTTCCCTTACGTGTCAGGATGTTGAAAACCGAAGAGAGTCTGCCCCCGTAATTTACAGGCACACTTCCCTTGTAGATAGTGAAGTCCCGGATCATATCAGAGTTAAAGGCCGAGAAGAAACCAAACAAATGGGAGGTATTGTAGATTGGCACACGGTTGATGTAAAAGATATTCTGATCCACATTTCCCCCCCTTACATTCACCCCGACCGAAGCTTCTCCTGCACTGGTTATCCCGGGGAGCAATTTGGAAATCTTGATCACATCCAGTTCACCCATAAAAACAGGCACCTGCTTCAAAGAGTTCATACTAAAGCGTTCCACCCCAATATCGGTGGTATTAATCGCCCTGTACTGTTCCCCCATGATCTGCACCTCATCCAGGGCGATGACTGCTGGTTGCATCTCCACCCGGAAATCTCCATCAGAATGAACCTCCATGGTTACGTCCACGCTCTCCATCCCTATAAAACTGAAACGCATGGCGTGACTTCCCGGTGCAATGGCCATGGTCACATTACCACCCTGGTCGGAAACGGCTCCTTTTCCAGTTCCCAGATCCACCATGGTAGCCCCCATTACAGGCTCACCATTGGCCAGGTTAACCAGTTTTCCCTTAATCCTGGCTACCCCCCTTGCCAAGGAGGCTCCACGTTCCCCCACCTCAATTGTCCGAACCATTTGCTCGGGACGGGTTCCGGTCAGGTATAGGTCATCCTTGACACCCATATATGCTTCGCTTTCTGATATCTGGGCATAAGATCCCGTGGCAGAAGAAACAAGAGGAAGACGCATACTGATACGCTTCTCAGGCAAGATAATATAACGGTCTGACCCTATCCTGTTGTAGTGGAGACCGGTTCCTTTTAAGACCTCGTAAATGGCATCATCCACTGAGACTGAATCCGCCTGATAGGAGAA
>QMPQ01000167.1 GCA_003648635.1 Bacteroidota bacterium
GAACATGATTACGATGTGGATAATATGAAGCATGATCCCTTTGATAATATGGTGGCCGATGCCGTGGAGGTGTATAAGCATTTACTTGAAAAACAGGCTGATAATTCAGTTGTTATTATCAGTGTTGGCTTTCTCAACAATTTACATGATCTGTTATTGGACCCGGAGGGCTTCGCGCTCGTGAAGAGCAAAGTAAGACTTTTGGCAGTAATGGGTGGATTGAATAATGATGGATTTAACCTTATACGGCATGACCTTGTGGATCAGACTCAATATGTACTGGAAAACTGGCCTGGCACTTTGGTTACTACGCATGTGGGTGGAGACATGATTACAGGAGAAACTCTGACCGGCACAACACCCACAGACAATCCCGTTAGACGTGCATATGAATTGGAATGGCACCAGGGCCCCAATATTGGACGCAGCAGCTGGGATCAGGTGACAACAATGTATGCCATTTTTGGCAACAAGTATTTCAAGGAGGAATGGGATGGTGGCGGTAGTCTGCGAAATGGATATACATGGAGCTTCAGTGCAGGACATAGAGGATATGCAGCACCAAAGAATGACAAAGAAATTGAAGATGAAATAGAGCGTCTGATGACACTGACACCTAAAATGGAAAACTAAGATGAAAAAGGTCTGCATTGGAAGTGATCATGCCGGATTCAGGGTGAAAACAACAATCGTTCACTGGTTGACCCATAAGGGTTATGAAGTGAAAGATGCCGGGACCTACTCTGATGCTGCAGTCGATTATCCGGATTTTGCGCACAAAGTGGCCAAGTCAATAGGTGGACGAGCCAATGAGATCGGAATATTGGTTTGTGGAAGCGGACAGGGGGTTTCGATGACGGCAAACAAGTACTTGCATATCAGGGCAGCACTGTGCTGGACCGGGGAAATAGCTTCCAAAGCAAGAGAGCATAACAATGCCAATGTTTTATGTCTGCCAGGGCAGTACCTGGGTGAGAAAGAGGCCAATCAGATTGTTGAGGCCTTTCTCAGTACGGAGTTTCAGGGAGGCAGGCACCTGAGAAGAATCCAAAGTATTGTTTCAGGATTACCAAATGAGAAAACAGTCTAATAAAACATTTCTGTATGAATCTTAGATTTAAATTATTGTTGTTCGTCATCTGTATCCTGCCGGCGATTTGCATTGCTCAAGGTGATACAGATGAGATTATTGCAAGCAAGGATCTTGCAGTGGTAGAAACTGAAAGTGGCAAAGTCAGAGGATACCTGTCCAATGGGATCTATACCTATAAGGGCATTCCCTATGCTTTTGCTGAACGTTTCATGCCTCCCGAAAAGGTTAAATCATGGACAGATGTAAAGTTCATGGGCTATTATGGCCCTACCTGCCCTCTTGATTATGGGCCTATAGCGGCACGTGGAAATGGTATTGGAATGTTTGCTCTTCAGAATGACTGGGGATATCCCAGTGAAAACTGTCAATCTTTGAATATCTGGACACAGGGAATCAATGATGCCAAAAAAAGACCAGTCATCGTGTGGATTCATGGAGGAGGCTATGCTTATGGATCCTCCCATGAATTGCCTTTTTACGACGGGGAAAACCTGAGTAAGAAAGGGGACCTGGTGGTGGTTTCGGTCAATCACAGGTTGAATATCCTTGGCTTCCTGGATTTGTCTGCCTATGGAGAGAAGTATGCACACTCAGCCAATGTTAGTTTATTGGACCTGGTGGCTTCCCTGGAATGGATCAGGGAAAATATCTCACAATTTGGAGGTGATCCAGATAATGTAACCCTATTTGGTCAATCGGGGGGTGGTGCTAAAATAACCGCGTTATTGAATTCCCCTGTTGCCTTAGGATTGTTTCAGAAAGCCATTGTGCAAAGTGGCAGTTATGCACGCTCATATTTGGATTCCAAGACAGCCCAAAAGGTATCAGCTGAGTTGCTGAATGAACTTGAGATGAAAGCCGAAGAGGTAGATAAATTGCAGAAACTGTCTTACTATGACCTGATTACCGCAGGGAATAAAGCTGTTGCAGCTGTAAGGAAAGATGCAAGAAGCAAAGGTGAACCCATTTTAGGCTCCATCATGGGACCGGTGCATGATAACTACTTCCTGCCATACAATCTCTTTACACCGGAAGCCCTGGAATTGTCTAAAGATGTTTCCATTATGATTGGCACCACAAAGAATGAATTTGCCCTTATGGCAGCAGCCAGGACAGGGGAAGACATAGAAGCAACCAAAGCCAGAATCATGGAAATGTATCCGGACCAAGCTGATGCCTATATGGAAGCCGTCAAGGAGGCCTATCCCAATACACTCAAAGCTTCCGATTATCTGGCCATTGATTTCATGTTCCGGCCTGGTGCCTTGAGGGATGCCAACACTTTGGTGAAGGCAGGTCATGAAAATACCTATATGTACTTGTTCTCCTGGCAATCGCCAGTGGATGATGGATCATTGAAGTCCATGCATTGCATGGAACTACCCTTTGTATTTAATAATATTAAACTGGGTAAAGAATTAACCGGTGGAGGCAAAGAAGCTTATGGCCTGGCTGAAACGGTCAGCAGTGCCTGGATCAACTTTGCCAGAACAGGAAACCCCAATACCGAAGGCTTCCCCTCCTGGCCCAGGTACACTTTCGAAGAAGGCGCAACTATGGTTATCAATACGGAAGGCGAGGTGAAGTTTCATCATGATAAACAGCTGTTGAAAATAGTGATGCCAGATTAATTTGATTAGGTATCCTTGATATACCAATGGCATATAGAACTAAATAAGAACAAACGTTTGCAGAAAATATTTATATCAAAATCACACTACATATATAAAATAGACAAATATTCTATCAATATCAAGCGAAAATTGCATGTTTCAAAGCAAATACATAGAAGATTTCTTGCATTTCTTATAAAAATGAAGGTACTTGCGTTAGATATGAACAAACGTTTGCGTAAAATGAGTATAGTAGAATATAAGGACATTGGAATTATGAACTTACCCTCTAATTTATTAAGAAAAACACTTAACAATTCTTAAACTAATAATTACTCTAGGCTATGAAAAAGATCCTTATTTTAAGTTTAACTCTGATCCTGTCTATTTCTGCTTTTGCACAGCGAAATGTTACCGGGACGATCACTGAAGCTGCTTCAGGAGATCCCCTGGTAGGCGTTACGGTGCAGATTAAGGGAACAGCGACAGGAGTAATCTCAGGTTATGATGGTACCTATTCAGTTACTATTCCACAGGGTAGCGATACTATCATTTACAGCTACATTGGTTTTGAAACTTCTGAGGTAGCAATATCAAATCGAACAGTGATAGATTTAGCTTTAGCAGCGTCTGTTGCTGATCTGGAAGAAGTTATTGTTATTGGCTATGGCGTACAGAAAAAAGTTAGTGTTACGAATGCTGTTAGCAATATTACCTCAGATGAGCTTACCGAAAGAACTTCCACCAACATGAACCAGGCCCTGCAGGGTAAATTACCCGGTCTGACTATTATCGACTACGGCGGAGCTCCGGGAGACGAGAACATTTCAATGAGGATAAGAGGTGTAACTTCATTGAATAATAATCAGCCCCTGGTATTAATTGATGGTGTGCCAGGTAGCATGTCGCAGATTAATCCGGTGGATGTCGAATCAGTAACCGTATTGAAGGATGCTGCATCTACAGCTATTTACGGTACCCGTGCAGCCGCAGGAGTAATTCTTGTAACCACCAAGGCTCCTGGTAAAGGAAAATTAGCTGTGAGCTACAATGGTTACTTTGGAGTGGCGCGTACGAATAATAACCCTGTTCACATGGGGGCTGTGGATTATATGAATCAACAGAATCAAGCCTACCAGAACACTTATGGATTTCAGTATTATACCGACCAGGAGATTGCAGACTGGCCTCAGAATCATGCAAATGATCCTGAAAATTACCCCCTGCCTAATACCTGGCATGATGCAGTGTTCAGTCCTGCACCACAACATAGCCATACGCTTACATTAAGCGGTGGTACTGAAAATGTAAATACCAGGATTTCGGCTCGCTATATGAATGAGGATGGGGTAATGCGTCAGTATGGAAATGAGATAGCCGAGTTAAGAGCCAAAACAGACTTTAAAGTGAATGACAGGTTAAGCTTCAGTACCAATGTTAACGTGAGAAACTCTAAAAGGACTGCGCCTTATAATTCGTGGGGCACATGGTCGCAGGCTAACTACAGGACAATGCAGAATAGCCAGTGGGGTGTACCACTTTATGAAGATGGCACTTATGGTCTGACTGTGGACAGCTATAGTCCACTGATATTATTGGACGAAGTTGGTCATGATAATCATAGTACTACAAATCTGACGGGTATTTTTCGAGCAGACTACAAAATAATCAAAGGTCTGAATCTGAGCGCACAATATTCAACTCAGCGTGCCTTTGGTTATAGAGATTTATTCGCAAAAAACTACTATTTCCAGGATAAATTGCATCCGGCGAGAGCTACTTTTAACAATTTGAACTGGATGCAGGACAGCAGGTTCGAGAACAAGGAAGATCTGATTGATTTGCAACTGACCTATAATAATACCTTTGGTCAGCATACCCTTAGTGGTCTACTCGCTTATTCGCAAATACATTTTACGAGTACCAATGTGAACGGATACAGGCAAGACTTTTATAATAATGAGTTACAAACCCTTTCATTGGGAATTGACGATGCAACCAGGAATGGCTGGGGTGGTAATTCTGAATGGGCATTGCGCTCATATTTTGGTCGTGCAAACTATGACTTCGCCGGGAAATACCTGGCAGAGGCGAATTTGAGATATGACGGCTCATCCAGATTCTCTGAAGGCAACCGATATGGTTTCTTTCCTTCAGCTTCCGTAGGATGGCGGATTTCCAATGAAGATTTCTGGAGCTCTTTGAAGAGTACCGTGAACGAATTGAAACTTAGAGCTTCCTGGGGACAGGTAGGTAGTCAGCAGGTTGGTTTATATACCTATATCGAAACCTATAACCAGAGCAATTATCTTTTCAATAATTCACTTGCAACCGGGTACAGACAGACTGATATGGCAAGCCAGGATCTGTCATGGGAAACAACGGAGCAGATCAATGTTGGTATTGACGCCTACTTATTTGATAATAGGATCAATTTCTCATTTGACTTATATAAAAAGACAACGGACGACATTTTACTCGCAGTACCCATACCAACAATAATAGGACTGGATCCAACTGACCAGAACGCTGGATCCGTTGAGAACAGAGGAATGGAGATTGTACTGGGATGGCGTCAAAGTTTCGGTGACTGGAAATTTGGATTAGGTTTTAATGCAAATTACAATCAGAATGAAGTCCTTGATCTGGCTGGTACAGGTCCTTTTATTTCAGCCTATGGTAATAGCGACTGGAGAACAATAACCCAGGTGGGACACCCGATTAATTCATTCTATGGGTATACTACAGATGGACTATTCCAGACACAGGGAGAGGTCGATAGTTATGCCAATTGGGATGGTTCGGTAGGACCGGGTGATGTGAAGTATGTGGATCAAAATGGTGATGGTCAACTTACACCTGATGATTTTGTAATCTTTGGGAAAGAGATGCCAGACTGGACTTACGTCATAAATATGTCAGCCGGATGGAAAGGATTAACCCTGGATTTATTCTGGCAGGGAGTAGGAGGATCAGAAAAGCTGGTCACTGGAGCTACTGAAGAACATGGTATCTGGGGAGGTTTCACCAACGAAGTGTATACAGATTACTGGACACCCGAGAATACAGGTGCAGCGTATCCAAGACCCACAAAATATACCATGAAAAATGCGCAGATATCAGACCGCTGGATGGTTAATGGAAGTTATCTGAGACTGAAAAACATAAGACTTTCTTATGATATACCTCAGAGTGTATGCAATCGTATGAAGATTGCCGGTTTTAATGTATATCTATCTGCAACCAACCTACTTACTTTTGCTGAATTGAATAAGTATGACATTGATCCCGAGCTGGTGGGCAGAGGTCCGGAATCCTCTTATCCCCAGACATCTGTTACATCAATTGGTCTTAATATTAATTTTTAAGAAATGAAAACGATGAAGACTTTTAAAATATTAATCGGAATTTGCATGCTATCGGTATTGATGGTTTCATGCGACGATGACTTTCTTAACACTGTCCCAAAGGACAGGTTGGCCAGTGAATTATTCTGGCAAACTGAGCAGGATGCACTTTATGCTTCAACGGGTATGTACTCACGCCTTGGAGATCAGTGGAGATATTCAGCTTTTGATGCTTATTCAGATATTTCTCATTTTATACTCCAGTGGAGGGCTGAATCAGGTATTGAGAAACATACATTCACTTCAAGCAGCAATGTGGTTGCCGACGAATGGGAATACTATTATGGCATCGTACAGGTGACAAGCTCATTCCTCGAGAATGTTGATAATGTGCCGGATATGGATGTTAATTTAAATGCGCGATTAAAGGCAGAGGCTAAAACTTTAAGAGCCTTTGCATATATTAATTTAGCTATGCTTTACGGTGATGTACCTCTGGTGCAAACCTCAATGACCATTGAAGAAGCCAGGACTATAAGTAGAACAGCTGTTTCAGGAATATGGGATTTTGTTTCAACTGAGCTTACAGCTGCAGCAGCAGATTTGCCTGTTACACAGGAAGAAAGCGGAAGAGTGACCGAAGGAGTGGCCCTCGGACTAAAAGCCAGAGCAATGCTTTATGCCGGAAGATACTCTGAAGCCAAGGAGGCCGCCGGCCTTGTTATGCAATTGGGTTATTCTCTTCACAGCTCCTATGCTGAATTATTTGATTATGCAGGTGAAGGGTCATCTGAAATTATGTTTGCAAGGCAATACGCCCGGGACATAGAATCAACTGAGATATTCTGGTACTATACAGCAAATAGTTTGTATACCCAGGAGTGCCAGGTAATACCAACGAAGCCACTTGTTGATGCTTATTTGATGCAGTCAACTGGCTTGCCTATTGATGATGGAGCCAGTGGATTTGATCCATTTGATCCGTATACAGACAGAGACCCTCGATTAAGCCATACAATTTATGTTAATGGTGATGTTCTTGCCAACGGAGAAACGTTGAATTCCCTGCCAGGAAGTGGAACAGGTGATGATATTACAAGTTCGGCAGAGAATGTAACTCAAACAGGATGGTATTTCAAGAAATATGTCAATAACTCAGACTATGCTACACCCTGGAATTGTGGAGTAAACCTTATCTATATGCGTTATGCTGAGATTCTGTTAACCTATGCAGAGGCCAGTATTGAATTAAATGAGATAGATCAAACGGTACTTGATGCAATTAATGGTATCAGGGGTAGAGCTGATGTTAATATGCCTGCTGTTACTACCACAGCTCAGGGAGAACTCCGTGAGATTGTGCGACGGGAACGTATGGTTGAATTGGCTCTGGAAGGGCATCGCTTATTCGATATAAGAAGATGGCAAATAGGTGATCAAGTAATACCTGGAACCATAAAAGGTATGACTTATGATGACCCTGCAAATCCAGGAACCCTTGTAATGGCAGAATTGACGGGTTATGTCAAGGAATTCGACCCTGCAAAGCATTACCTCTGGCCCATACCAAATAATGAGATGGAACTTAATGATAATCTGACCCAGAATCCGGGCTATTAACAATGGTATATCTGTTGCTACGGGTTGTGTGATAGAAGCATAACTCGTAGCAACATTTTCTTTACCTTGAATTATGAAAAAGAGAATATTAATATTACTGATTTCCCTAATTGCTGTAACTGCTGGTTTTTCCCAGTCGGAAACTGTGGAAGGGAAACTTGGCCATATTGGCTATGATCCCTTACCGGTATACGACATCGCATTATTCTCAGAATCACTTCAGAGAGAGATGCATATAAATGTTGTACTGCCTCGTGGATACGAGGACTCGGGACTTGATTACCCTGTATTATATCTCTGTCATGGCTTTACTTCAAATTATCATGAGTTTGTTCATGTTGGTGTCCCTGAATATCTGAACCGTTTTGATATGATGGTGGTTATGGTGGATGTGGGAAATTCGTCCTATGCGAACTGGGCCGAATCAGAAGATGGAAGGCCGCTGAATTTTGCAGATCATGTCTGCAAAGATGTGATCGGCTATGTGGATAAGAATTACCGTACCATTGCAGACCGAAAGGGTCGC
>QMPQ01000168.1 GCA_003648635.1 Bacteroidota bacterium
AAGGGCGGGAAGAACAATATCAACGGGCTGGGTGCCATTATCGAGCTCTATTATCAGGGAGAGCAGCAAATGTGGGAAAACACCCCTTTTCGGGGCTTCCATTCCTCCGTACAGATGGGTGCTCATTTTGGATTGGGAGAGGCCACACTTCTGGATAGTATCCGCATCGAATGGCCAGGGGGGAAACGGGAGATGCTCTATGATGTGTCTGTCAATCAAAACCTCACAGTACATTACAGTGATGCCTCCATAGCCAATACCCATCCATCTTCTGAAACAAATCTGATATTTAAAAAATTAAATGAAGAATCGTTGGTAGCTTTCTCCCATCCCGAAAGCGACTATATCGACTTTAACGTACAGGCATTGCTCCTGCACAAACTTTCTCAACTGGGTCCGGGTATTGCTGTATCCGATGTAAACAGCGATGGTTTGGACGATTTTTATGTGGGAGGGTCACATTTCAACAAAGGAAGCTTTTTCATTCAGCACTCCGATGGTACCTTCCTGGAAAATGATCTCTTGCCCGGAGATAAGGGGGAAAGTAAGAGAGAGGAAGAACTTGGAGTCCTTTTCTTCGATGCAGATGGTGACAAGGATGAAGATCTCTATCTGGTTAGCGGCGGATATGAGTATGAAATAACTGACAGTTCCTACCAGGACAGGCTTTTTATAAATGAGAACGGGAGCTTTGTACATCACGCCAGCGCTCTGCCTGATTTCCTTGCCAGTGGATCATGTGTGAAAGCTGCAGATTTTGACCGCGATGGCGATCTGGATCTTTTTGTCGGAGGGCGAGTACATCCTTTCCATTATCCGATGCCTGTTAGCAGCTATCTGCTTATCAATGATGGGAAGGGGCGGTTCACCATTGGAAATACAAGCTATGCACCTGAGCTGGAAAAAATCGGACTGATCAGTGATGCCTTATGGACCGATTATGACAACGATGGCTGGGTGGATCTGCTACTGGCAGGTGAATGGATGCCCCTGACTATTTTGAAAAATTCATCAGGAAAGCTTGACCAGCGTATACAAATCGGTAACGAAAAGGCAATTGGATGGTGGAACAGTCTGGCTTCAGGGGATTTCGATATGGATGGTGACATGGATTATATTGCGGGAAACCTGGGACGCAATTCACTGACTCAGACCACCTGGCAAACTCCGGTAAGCCTGTATGCCGGGGACTATGATAACAATAGCTACCTTGACCTGATCCCTACCACTTACTACCTGGATGAAACAGGAGAGCCGAAAGAATACCCATATTTTGGACGCACGGATATGGAAAAACAGGTCAGGGAGATTAAAGATCTCTTTCCCGAGCACAAAGATTTCGGAGTGGCCACCATAGACCAGGTCATGAGCCGGCTCCCGGATGTTACAAAATATCTATTGAAAGCAAATTACCAGATGACCAGCTATATTGAAAACAGGGGTAATGGAGAATTTGAGGTGAAAGAGCTGCCCTCTGAGGCTCAGCTTGCGCCAGTCTTTGCCTTGCTGACCGGTGATTTTACAAACGATCAGCTCCCAGATATTCTGCTAAGCGGGAACGACTATGGAAACGAAATAGCCATTGGACGCTATGACGCACTGAATGGTCTGCTGCTTTGTGGAGACGGTAAAGGTAATTTCGAGCCGATGCCCATGCAAGAAAGCGGGATCATCATCCCGGGCGACGGAAAGAGCCTGGTAAAGTTGCAGGCTGCTGACAGTGCTCTTTTAGTGTTGTCAGGACAGAACCGTGGGGAACTGGGTCTTTTCAGAAGTGAATTTCCTTATCAGACGCTTGATCTGGAACCCAATGATCATGCAGCCATTGTGTATCTGCAGGATGGTTCCTCCTACCGGGAAGAAATACACTACGGAAACAGTTATCTGTCGCATTCCAGAAGAAGGCTCTGGCTCCCCCTAACAGTAAAGAGGGTGGAAATTATCTCTTACAAGGGCGTAAAGAGAGACGTCAGATTATCCGATTGAGAATTAAATGAACATACCCATGTATTATTGGCGAAACTGTTTCATGCTCCTGGCAGTGTTTATGTTTGCTGCTTGCTCGAGCACAAAAAATACAAGTTCTTCCAACCAGGACGCTTCTGTTGAAAAAGTGGATAGTGGCTATGAGATGGTATCTCCGAAGATGTCAAACCAGTCGAATATCATGGTGCGTCCCAACGAAGAGAAGCCTTCAAATCTGAACCTGACCGATATGATACAACGACTGCCGGGTGTTCGTGTTCAGGGAAGTGGAGCCTATGCTAGCTTTGTCGTAAGTGGAACTTCATCCTCCTTCATGTCCAGTCCCGATCCCCTTTTTGTTGTAGATGGCAGTGCAATCGGTACGGATTATTCCATAGTCTACTATTCGATTAATCCCAACGACGTGAAGTCACTAAGTGTACTGAAAGGTTCGGATGCCAGCATATATGGCTCACGTGGAGCAAATGGCGTGATCCTTATCAGAACTAAATAATGTAATCCAACAATTCAAAATACCTCTTATGACTGGGGGACCGGTGTCTCTAAGGTCATTCTTTCGATGGGCGAAACTAAAGGCGAAGAAGCATCGGGCCAGCGAACGATTGTTCATGCCTATGTATCAGATGAACAAGGGAATTTTGTGGAAAGCGGCTCCTACCTCACGCTGGTCCTGTATGTGAGCCCTACCCTTCCCCTTGGTTCTCCTCTGAAGTACAGTCGAAATGAAAAATGTCGTGGTAACAACTGGGTGGATTATCGTGTGACCATTACCAACCAGGCAACTAAGCGGGTATGGGATACAGAATCCAGCCGCATAAGCAAGCTTTTGGACAGATTTGATCTTACGGGAAGATATCAATATAATGATGACCTGACCATGTCTTACGCCATGTATGCCCCTGAAAAGAAAAAAGAAAAATCTCCTCTGATCATCTGGTTACACGGTGGTGGTGAAGGCGGGACAGATCCCTCCATTCCCCTGATGGCCAATCGTGCTGCCAACTATGCCTCAGACGAAATACAGGCCATTTTCAAGGGGGCCTATGTGCTGGTTCCCCAGTGTCCCGGAGCCTGGATGCATAACGCAAAGGGCACGATGTCGCATGGAGAAGAGGAGGATGTGTACCATGTGGGCCTGATGGCACTTATCCGGGATTTTGTGGCAAATCACCCGGATATCGACTCTGACAGGATATATGTAGGGGGCTGTTCCAATGGGGCATACATGAGCCTGAAACTGATCCTGGAGCATCCCGAATATTTTGCTGCCGGATATATCAGTGCGCTTGCATACCAGTCGCAATACATTTCCGATGAAAAAATTGAAAGCATCAAAGAAGTGCCCATCTGGTTTGTTCACGCAGCGGACGATAGGACAACCATTCCGGAGCAAACGGTAATCCCTGTATACAAACGATTGATAAATGCGGGGGCTAAAAATGTTCACTTCTCCTTTTATGATCATGTGGTTGATATTACCGGCTTTTATGGCGGAAATGACTTCCACTATGAGGGGCACTGGTCCTGGATATACTGTCATGCAAATTTATGCAGGTTGGACTATGACGGATTAGCGGTTGAGGTGGAGGGAAGACCGGTTACAATCATGGAGTGGCTGGCCGCTCAGTCAAAGTAAACAGCAAACCAGGCTCAAGGATGGATCAGCGTCATATATTTGCCCTTTTTAAAATTACTCTATTAATACATATTTAGGATTTTTCAACTTTTCTATTTAAACTGCATATGTAAAAATCTAAAGATTATGAAAAAATTATTTTTTGTATTTATTGTACTGGGAATATCCCTGCAATCTTTTGCTGCACCTAAAGAGAAGGATTTCATTGGTACCTGGAAGTATAAGGTTGAAACCGATGAAGGAACTCTGACCGGTACCATGACATTGGAAAAGAAAGAAGGAAAACTGGTTGGTGAGGTCAACACGGATGATGGTGAAGTCTTCACGTTTAGTAAGGTAGAGCTCAAGGATAATGATGTGCTCTATATGGAGCTGGATACTGGTTACGAACTACTGGAGCTTTCTCTAACGCTTAAAGATAAAGTGCTTGAAGGAACCGTTGGTAACGACGGGGGAAGCTTTCCAATGACATGCGAGAAGGTCGAATAGATCTGGCTCCCTACATGCTTCCTATCTGACTTCTTGAGTAACTTATTTCCTTGGGAGTAATACAACTTTACCACTTATCCCTGAGGGTTGAACCTCCCAGGCAGATGCATTAAAAGGCTTGTAATCAAGGTCCACCAGGTTAATGTCATAGAATTTTTTCCAATTTTCTCCCTGTTGGTCCAGATATCGGATGCCATTGGCTCCCAGGTTCGACACCTCGACCCGAAGTTCATTTTTTCCTTCTTTTATGTAGGAAGTCACGTCAACTTCAAAAGGATAACTCCAGAGTGTTGCAAGCTCCTGCTCATTTACAAAAATCCTGGCTGAGGCCTCCACCCGTTCAAACCTTAAGAGGTAGTTGCTAAATTCCAGCGTATCCAGGAAAAAATGAGTCGAATACGCAGCTGTTCCAGAAAAATGCTGATAAACTTCACCAGGTAAGTCACTCCAGAAAGTTGGTTTCATCAGCATCTTTTCAGGTGGTAACTCAGGCACTCCTTCCATCGCTTTGAAATGCCAGGTATTTGACAGCTCCACTGGCTCCCCCTCCCTATAGTAAGGCTGCGGTACTATCCCATCTATTTCATCCTGCGTAAAATATATGAACGTTGAAGCCCCCGGCTCAAGATCAATATAGACGCTGCTTAACACACCATCAAAGCTGGATTCAGCAAGAGTTACTTCGCCATTCATAGGATTCAAGAACAAAGCATTTTCTGAACCATGTTTGAAGCTTAGCCAGCGGTCCACCTGCTCCTTTTCATGATTGGCAAGGAAATAATAGCAGCCCTGTTCTGTTCTTCGCGAGATACTCTTAAGGTGGTAATCAACCAGGATTTCCCTTTTGATCTCCAGACTGCTTAATGCTTGTTGCAGCTCTCCCAGGTAGATTCTACCATTCCCATAGCTTGCGCATTTGATCCCTTGATTGTCCACGAATTTTATGGATTTTATCAGTTCAGCCAGCTCCTCTTCCTGAGCCTGAAATTCATTGTATCCGGATACAAGTTCGGGCATGTTCCTGAAAACAATAGTGGCTCCTCCCTCTGCCAGCTGAAGTAGATTTTTAAATGTTGTAAGCCGAATCCGCTCCAGATACGGAACCACTACAGCTTTGTAGGGCACCTTTCCGTATGTATATACCAAAGCTCCCTTTGCCTCAGAATGAGCAATGATCCTGTCAGAAACAAAATCGAACTGATACCCCTTATTATTCAGAGAATCTATTTCAGGCATCCTTATCCAGTTCTCAGAGTTGTGAAGTGTGAGTTCCTTTTCCAGTCCGTCTGCCTGATGATTGTATTCATCGGGCGACCAGTATACAAGGAAATCATTGGTGTGCACTCCCGATTGGAGTATGGACTGGCAACGTGTGATATATCGGTTCATGGCGGCCAGATCAGTCCATTGAGGATTCCCAGCTTGCATATGCATTGACGCATAAAAGAGCCAGCCCGGCCATGTAGCCTCTTCAGGTGAATAAGTTGTTCCATGAAAAACAATATGATTGACACCCGCTGCAAAGAGATTGTCAAGCTCCGGTTTACATTGATATAAGGGAGTCTTAAAATGCTCATTAAGCCAGGTAAATGTTTCGCAGGAAACCAGCTTCTGCCCGCGCATATGTGCAGCAGAAGGAGCAAACTTCCTAAATAAAGGCATACTCTCGGTTAGCTTTGTTCCACTCTTGTTTATATATGTTTCCAGAAATGGAAAGTAATTGGCATGAAAAGTTTCTACTTCTGGAATATCGACTTCTGAATAAAGGTCGATCAGGTTCCCTGGCGATCCATGTGCCTGATTCCTTGTAAGGCTACCAAGTCCATGAGCCCATCCAGTCCACTCCCTGGTGAAATTTTCAAGAAGCATACTGCCGAGAACGTCCCTGTAATCAGCCTTAATACGACCTGCAATATCTTCATTGCCCTCTCCTGAAAGCTCTTTCAAATATAGAGAGAGATCATAGCCTTTTTCAGACAGAAAAACTTCAAACAGATCAACGCTACTGCTTGCATCAGTCAACTCATAGCTATCATTGAAAAAGGAGCGAATACCATGATTATCTCCATTCAGCGCAGCATCGAACCTATCAAGATATTGCTGTGTTGCATCTAAGGAGAAATGATTAAATACCAGGCCCTCACCACCAGGTGCAGCACGCTTCACCATCTGCATAGTATTATGCTCACAAGCAGCATAAACACTCCAATTCCCTTGATCCAATTGAATTAACGATGACCTTTGCTTCAACATATTTACTCGTTGACCGGAATCGCTTACTCCGGAAAGTGCCAGAAGCAGTTCATCATTCAAGGTATCTAAGTGCTGAATAAATGCCTCGATAGAATCGCGGGTGGGATTTTCAAATGAATAGAATGAAAGAGTTTTTGCAGCATGGTCCAAAGTGATATGAGGTCCGCCGAAAGGCCAACCGGTACCCGTGTTCATATCAACCCCCATCTGCAATTTGCCAGCGGCACCAATACTTGAAGTTAGCATGTTTATCCATTCCGGAGACAGAAAATTGATGGATTCACTCTCCTCACCTTTCACCCCGTAGATCGGTGTAATCTCAACACCTCCGAATCCCTTTGCTTCATATTCCTTAAGAAGTCGCAACAATTCATCTTCTTTCACAGCACTTCCCATCCACCACCATCGGGTCCATGGTTTTGTCTCCATACTTACCAGAGGCCAGTAATTTGAAGAGCTTGACTTTGCATCCTGGGCCTTAACTGAATACAAGGCAATAAAAAGGAAAAATGCTAGAGCAAGATGTTTCACAGTAATCGAACGTGCTTATGATCTTATTTATCGCCGGTTTTTCGAATGGTGGCATTGCTTACAATGGGTTTTGCCCAGAATGCAATGCTCAGGATGTAGGCCAGTGGCAGGTAGAGCAGAACCATTCCCAGTTGCAATCCGATCATATCTTTCAACCTCCCTATCAACAGGGAGAAGATGGCCCCGCCAGCTATGGCGGTACAGAGGATCCCTGCAAAGGAGCCATGATATTTGGTAACGCTGTTAAGCGCCAGAGAGAATATGATGGCATACATGACTGAGAGGCAAAATCCCAGTGCCGCAAAACCAAAGAGTGCCATTTTAACGCTCCCAAACAAGGTGAAGGTTAAAATAATCAGAGCTGCTGATGAAAAAATCCCCAGCACCAGTTTGCTGTCCATTATTTTTAGCAGTCCCAGTCCCAGGACACAACCCACGGTCATCAGTCCCCAGAACATACCTACTGTCCTGGCACCCTCCACCTCCGGAGTCAGACCATGGTAGGTTCTCAGAAACTCAGAGATCCAGTTGGCAATGCCCTGCTCTGCCCCCACATAGGCGAATATTCCGAGGAAAAAGAGAATCACTGTTCTGTTCTTGAAAAGCTGAAGATGCGTCTCCCATGCACCCACAACTTCATCATCCTTACGAACAACCGCAGGAAACTTTGTGGACAGGATGATAAGCAGCATCAGGAAGCTAACCGCCGAAAAGACCAGGTAAATGGAGACCCAGGGAAGATCAAGGGGAGTCAGTTTTGAGATTAAATCGATTAAGAATCCACCCTCTGAGGCCGGATTTCCCAGGTTGGTGACCAGGTAGGAATAAACAAAGGGGCTCAGGAAAGAAGCAGCTCCAAATACCAGTTGGGCTATAACAGAATTAAAAGCAAAATGCTCCTCCCCTCCTACTACTCTCAAGAGTGGATATAGTGCAACCTGCAGCAGGGCCATCCCACTTCCAATTAAAAACAGGGAACCCAGGAAAATAGGGAATTTCGGAAAAGAGGAAAAGATTAAAGCTCCCGCAAAGGCTAGAATCCAGGCCAGGATCAGGCTCTTTTTCTCCCCGTACTTCTGAACAAACATTCCCGAAGGAATGGACATGATGGCATAGGCGATGAAAAATGAGAAGGGCAACATTCCCGTCATCGTTCCCGAAAGCTTGAAACTATCGGTCACATTGGGATTGATGGAACCCAGGATGTTGGTTAGAAAAGAGATGGCGAAAAAAAC
>QMPQ01000169.1 GCA_003648635.1 Bacteroidota bacterium
AAAGGCATAATTCTCAGCGAAGTAATAGTCCATATTAAGACCGGCACTAATATGAATGATGGAGCCAGCAGGATCTACTTCATTCTCGTCGGAGTTGAACCATGCGGATTGTGGATCCACATGCACATTGAACCTAACGGGTGAGGTCTGGGCACTGGCAGTAATCAGGGCAAACAGAAATAATATATTAAGGAGTATTCGTTTCATATTTTATACTTTTGCATATCGTTTAAGGATTCAAATTTAATGATTATGATGATACCTGTTCAACGCACCATACTTTTTATAACGGGTATTGCATTGCTATTATGCGGATGCAGGAATAATTCTCTTGACGTGGATATTTCCGGAGTTGATCTAAAAATGAGGCTGGAGCGCTTCGACCGGGATCTCTTTGAGATGGATCAGGATAACATGGATGGTGCCATAAGTGCAATGTACAGGCAGTATGACGATTTCTTTGATGTGTTTAATGTGCACGTGATTAGCATTGGTCAGGCCTCTTCCCGTAGGTATTCCTCTTATCTTTCCATGTTTATCAATGATCCTACAAACAGGGAAGTATATGAATATACTGATCAAATTTATTCTTCAAGCACTGAGATAGAGGCCGAGCTTACCGATGGTTTCAGACATTATCTCTATCACTATCCTGATTCTGTGCCCCCCCGGGTGGTGGCTTATGTAAGCCGGTTTAACCAGGGACTTTTTACAGTGGGTCATTTTGTAGGGGTGGGCCTTGATCAGTACCTGGGGAGCGATTGTGATTACTACCGGCAGATGGGGACTCCCATTTACCTTGCACAGAAAAAGGAGCCTGCAAGGGTAAGTGTGGATGTGATGTATGCATGGGCCACACAGCTCTATCCTTATAATGATTCACTGGACAATGTACTCTCCAGAATGATTTATCACGGACAGTTGGCCTGGTTTGTGGGGGCCATGTACCCGAAACTTGAAGAGCAAGAGAATATGGGCTTCACGGACGATCAGATAAAATGGTGCAAAAACAATGAAACGCAGATGTGGACCCGCCTGGTGGAGGAGAAATTGCTCTTTTCCACCGATCCGATGAATATCCGCAAATTGGTTGAGGATGCTCCCAATACTAGGTTTTTTACCACTGAATCGCCCGGGAGGGCAGCAGTCTGGCAGGGCTGGCAGATTATCAATGCTTTTGCGGAGCGAAATCCGAACTTAAGCGTACACCAGGTTATGTCGCAGCGCAACTACCAGGAACTACTCAGGCAGTCGAGGTACAATCCATAAAAAAAAGCATGCATCCGGGGATGGCTGCTATATAAAACTTATTTGTATTTGCTTACCCTATCATCACTGATTACACCGCTCCAGTTTAGTCCGAATGCAAAGTCATAGGTGTTGCCGTCAGAATCGGTATAACACTCCATATCGCGGGGTACATCTTCGAACTGCTCCTCCACGGTCTTCATATCTGCTGGCATCTGGAAAGGGAGCAGTGCAGAGGGTTCTACTGCACCCGATATCAGATCCATCAGCGCCTGGTCCTGTACACCCATATGAACCAGAATAGCATCGGCTACTGGTTCAATCTCGGCAAAAACCATGGGCTTGGATACATTGACTACGACCACCACCGGTTTATCACCCATCTTTGTCCTGGTCTCATGTACAAGTATCATATCGGGGATATTTGTGGCTGTAGTGGTTTTATCTTTATAGGTTCTGTTGGTAAAATCCTCGAAGGGACTGCCTCCAGCAATACTTGTTTCGCGTGCATGCTCCGCTTTATAGGGGCCATACTGAAGCGAAATGGGAACATAGCCATTGCCTCCCTGCTCCACTTCAGTACCATCATAACCTGTTCCCCCATTGGGACTCTGGATTCCCAGCAGGGCAAAATCGGCTTCTTCCGGTGTTTCCACCACTTCAAAGTACTTTGATACGATCTCTTTGCTGAATGCATCCACCCATCTTTCCGGGCTTGGCATCCCAAACCAGTTAGTACTTGCCGGGATATAACGCTGTGGTATATAGACCTTTTGTTGCTTCTCCAAGGGAAGGGCCTTAGTGCTATTTTTCAGCATGACCACAGTGCGCCGCTGGGCCTCAAATCCAGCTTTCATAAATTCAGCTTTCCCAACAATCTCAGCAGTTAAGGCAGGATCCAGGTAGGGATTCTCAAAGAGCCCCACCTGGAAGATATTGCGAAGTAGCCTGATAGCTGACATTTCAAAACGTTCTTTCATATAAGCTTCGCCATGCTCTTCCACACCCATTTTATAGGCTTCCAGCACCGGTCCCATATCGTTGTTTCCGCCGAACTGATCTATTCCGGCATCGATGGCCTTGTAGTGTCTTTCGGCCACACTAAGAGATTCCACACCCCAGGACATTCCTCCAAATGCATCTACACTACGGGAATCATTTGTTATGCCCCAGTCGGAACAAACCACACCATCGTACCCGTACTTTTCTCTGAGCAAATCGGTGATGATGTATTTGTTGTATGCGTTTCCTACATTCTCTCCATTCTTGGTATCGATACCAGTCGATATGGTGTAGTAAGGCATTACTGCAGAGGCCATTTCAGTTGCCCCATTTAGTTTAAAGGCTCCTTCAGTAAAAGACTGCAAATGATCCTTCAGATTGTTTCCCGGGTAAACTGCATAGGATCCGTATCCAAAGTGTGCATCACGCCCGCCTTCTTCAGGTCCGCCGCCGGGCCAGTGCTTAACCATGGCATTCACACTGTGATATCCCCAGCCGTTCAGAATTTCATCTGTTCCGGAGGAGGTCTGGAATCCATCCACATAAGCACGTGCCATATCGGTGGCCAGGTCGGGATCTTCTCCCATGGTACCACTGAAGCGGCTCCAGCGAGGTTCTGATGCCAGGTCGATTTGAGGGGAAAGGGCGGTGGCGATTCCCAATGCCCTGTATTCAATGGAGGCAATCTCTCCAAACTGTTTCATCAACTCCGGATCAAAGGAGGCAGTGATCCCCAGGGAAGCTGGCCACATGGAGATATTCCCGCCGGAACCAGCGTTATACTCCGTGTCGGCACGGCTCCTGTGTCGTGGGTCCGAACTGGTATTTGCCGGGATCCCCAAGCCCAGGCTTTCAACAAGTTGCTGTGCATTGTTGTTCCATTGAGCGGCAACAGCTGGACTGGCCACAGAAGTGATCAGTACATGACGCAGATGGTCTTCAGTGAGGAATTTAATCTGCTGATCACTTAGGTCGGAGGGTTCTGCACCACTCTCCTGGAGTGTAAGTCCATTGTATGTTCCCGAACCGAATCCACGGCTTCCTGAGGGGATGGACTGGTGCGCACTGTAGAGCATCAGTCCGGCCATTTCTTCAACACTCATCTGGCTTACCAGGTCTTTGGCCCTGTCATCTACTGGCAAGCGCCAGTCTTCGTAAGCATCCAGTGTGCCGTTCTTGTTGAGGTCCTTAAAGGCGTAGCCACTTTTTTCGATCAGGGTGACACCCGAACTGGATACGTACCCGAGGGTTTGCCCCCCCTTATTATGAATAATTGAGATACCATCTTGTTCTTCAATGGTATACTTGGGGCCACATCCGGTGAGGACGAAAATGGCGATTCCCAGGAATGATAGTAGGGCTGTGCATTTAGATTTCATGATCGATCTTAGTTTTAGTTAAAATATCTGATATCTAAGTTAGAATGGTAAAGAGGTCAAAGGTTTAACAATTTGTTTCCGCAAATTTTACAGAAACGGGCATCCTTATCGTGTGGATAATGGCCACATTGTTTACAGGAGTCTTTCCTGGTAGTCGGGCCCGATTTGGCAGCCTTTCCCATCTCGAGGGTTATAATACCTGTGGGAACGGCAATGATAGAGTAACCGGTGAGCATGGCCACAGAGGCCAGAATCTTTCCCAAAACTGTGGCAGGGGCAATATCCCCGTAGCCCACCGTGGTGATGGTGACAATGGCCCAGTAGATACTCTGGGGGATGGAAGTAAATCCGTTCTCCTCTCCTTCAATAAGATAAAGCATGGAGCCCAGGATCAATACCAGGGTAAGCACTGCACCGAAGAAGATGATGATTTTTCGAAAGCTTTGTTGAAGTGCCCTTACCAGGATGCCAGCTTCTTTCACATATCTTCCCAGTTTAAATACCCTGAACATCCTGAGCAACCTTAGTGCACGGATGGTAAGCAGGAAGGTGGGGTGATCAAATATCAAGCCCATGTAAGTGGGAAGGATGGCCAGTAGGTCTACAATCCCAAAAAAACTGGTCATGTATTTCCAGGGACGGGGAGAGCTATATATCCTGAGCAGATACTCCAGGGTAAAGATAATGGTGAAGAACCATTCGGTGGTAATAAATAAATGTTTGTGGGCCTCCTGCAGAGTGGAGACACTCTCCAGCACCACGACGATAACGCTGATAATGATCATCCAGAACAGAATCACATCAAAGTTTTTTCCTGCCCGGGTATCAGCGCCAAAAATTGTAACAAATATTTTATTCTTCAGATTCACCTCTACCAAAGGTAAAAAAAAAAGACCGCCCTGTTGAGGCAGTCTTTCTTTCAAGTTTTCTAGTTCCCGACCCTATTCAGGGCTGATTGCTTCAACGGGACAAACATCGGCGCAAGCGCCACAGTCGGTACACAGGTCAGCGTCAATTACATAAATATCTCCTTCGGTAATCGCCTCAACCGGACATTCGTCAATACAAGTGCCACATGCAGTACAATCATCTGAAATTACATAAGCCATATCTTCGTTTTTTTAAATTCTACGGGGCAAATTTAATGTCTAATTTCTATTTCACAATCCCTCTTAGGTATTTATTTTTTCAACAGCCTCTATTTTGAGCAATTCTATGGCCAGGTAACTCATTAGAGAGATTCCGGTCCTCAATGCAGATTCGTTGACTTTAAACTGGGGCGAATGGAGGGAGAAGGGCTGTTCAGAACCAGGATCCCCGACACCAAACCTGTACATCATCCCAGGGATATTCTGGGTAAACCAGGCAAAATCTTCAGCAGTCATCCGGATGTCCATATCCTCCACCTTCTCTTCACCCAGCAGCTGAATGGCCAGTCTTTTGGATTCCCCGGTGATCTGTTCATTGTTATACAGGAAAGGGTAACCGTGTCTGATCTCCACCTCCACAGAACCTCCCATGGCAGTTGCAATATTCGAGGCCAGGGAAGCAATAAGTCCGTGTGCTTCTTTGCGCCATTCCTCATTCATGGTCCGAAAGGTCCCTTCCAGGATCACATCATCGGGAATAACATTTGTTGCACCATCAGCAAGAACTTTCCCAAAGGAGAGGACCGTAGGGGAATCCCCTGGGGCTTTGCTCATTATCTCCTGCTGAAGGCTAAGAAGGATTTGGGAGGCCATCAGAATAGGATCCTTGATTTGTTGCCGTAATGCAGCGTGCCCCCCTTTGCCTTTGACCCTGATATAAATCTCATCATTGGCAGCCATATACATCCCAGCTTTGAAACCCACATGTCCGGCTTCCATTTCGGGAAGGATGTGCTGGGCGATAATCATTTGGGGCTCACGATCTTTAAAAACGTCTTCCTCCAGCATTAATTTCGCACCACCGGGAATAAGCTCTTCGCCCGGTTGAAAGAGGAAGAGTACCTCCCCCTGAATCTCATGTTTCAACTGATTCAAGAGACGGATGGTTCCAAGCAGGGAGGCCATATGCACATCGTGGCCACAGGCATGCATTACTCCTTTGTTACTGGATGAGAAGGCAAGTCCTGACCGTTCAGAAATTGGTAGTGCGTCCATATCTGCGCGAAGGGCAATTCGTTTGCCCGGCTTCTTTCCAGTGATTCGGGCCACGATTCCTGTCTCCACATGGGGAAATGTATAGTCGATTCCCCACTGGTCCAGAAGTCCTCTGATGGTTTCAGAAGTCTTATATTCCTGAAAAGAAAGTTCAGGGTACTGGTGAAGCTGGCGTCTGATGGTGATAATCTCCTCCATCAGAGAATCGGTGAGGATGGTTGCAATCTGCTGTTCCAGGCTCATGAGCTATGGGCTTAAAAGTCGAGACTCAATGAAAGATAGAACATCCTGGGTTGCACCTTCATATTTTCCACGCCCCAGGCCCAATCAAGACGAATGAAGTAGCCCAGCAGCTGGGCTCTTGCCCCAAATCCGTATCCTGCAATGATGGGGTCTCTGTTGGCATCGATGGAAATCGTCATAGGGCCGTTTACGATGACCTCGGTATTCCATGCATTTTCACCACTAAATGGATGCAGACCGGTCCATGCTGTTCCCACATCTGCAAATCCAACAACCTGAAAGTTATTGAGGAAACCCGAACCCAGAGGATGTCCTGCCAGGTACCGGAATATGGGCCATCTTAGCTCCGTGTTGAAGACCAGGAAATTACTTCCGTTCCGTATATTTTGTGAGAACCCCCTCAAATTAGTGGAAAGAGCCTGGTATGCATAATTCTGGGAATAATCGATAGCAACAGACTCATTAAATGTGGGATTCTCTGATTTGTTCAGGTTGATCCAGTTGTCCACACTCCCCAGGTAATAGATCAGGGGACTTCTGCCAAAAGATCCGCTTCCTGCAATCCTGTTGGCCCAGATCAGGGTCCGGTGGATTCGAAGATAGTACCTGAAGTCACCACCGACAACATAGAGGTCAGATTTGGCTTGATTGATCTGACGGTAGGCTTCCCCAAATACTTTCCACCGCATTCCGCTGTACAGATTGGTTCCCAGCTTTCTGGTGTTATCATATATCACTTCTGCTTTCAGGCCGCCCCATACTTTCAATATGTTCGGTTTGTTAAGATTTTCATTGTTTGTGGAGAGGTATACTGAGTTATCATGCCTGAATGATGCAGTACCTTTCAATGCCAGCGTCTGACTTAAGGGATATTTCACCGAAGCCAGTAATTCGTTTGTGTAGGTCTTGGCGATGGCATAAGAATTATCAATGTAATTCTTAAAAACCTGGCGATGAAAAATCAGCTGTTTGTCAAGCTGATGCTTCAGGTTCTCAAAGCTGAGCAGATACTCATTGCTGTCGAAATCTGTTGCAAAACGTACACCTCCAACAATTCGATAATCTTCGAAGAGATCATTTGCACCCACCTTAAATAGAAGATTCAGTCCCGGATTGAAGTAGTATGCTCCACCTGTGAAGGCCTGGTAGGAAGCGTTCAGGAAGCTGAAATCAATCTGGCTAACCAGTTTAATGGGATAGAAGGAGGTTGTATAATCGATATACATCAATCGCTTGTTCTCTGTGGAGTCGAGTACCAGGTTCAGATTTATGTTTCGGAGCTGGTTGTTATAATAGTTGAGTTTCTCCCGTTCGAAAATGTAATTGTTGATATCGATTTTAAACTCCTGCAATTCAATGGTATCGCCCTTGTGAACAAGCAGGTTATCAGCAATATCTTTCATGGAAATTATCTTCTTTTCCACGTGGTGAATAGAGTCTTCAGCAGTCAGCCTGCTCACATGCCTGTCCTGGTATACAGTGGATTCCAGCTGATCCCCGAATCTCTTTTCAAACTCCATGGGATACTTGTACATATGATATCTGCGATCGTTGTAGACGATTTCAGCTATCTCCTTTGTCTCGTTATTGATGTCGTGCGAAAGGATATTTCGCTTGTAGTTGGAAAGAGGAAAGCTATTGGCAAAATATCTATAATGAATGGTGGTATCTACCAGACTGATGGTGCTGTCGTACTGGGCGTAATAACGATTTACAATACCATTCTTATCGCTCAGATAGAAAAACTCATTGTGCCCTGGCGATAGCGGCTGGGTGTGATTGATATAACTGCCCTCTGAGATTTTCTGAAGCACCGGACTTCTGCCTGCATAATCATATACATAGACTGCAAATGCAGTGGTAGTATTGTTTTCGGAATTATTTTCCATGAAAAGAGTGTCTCTCCTGCGGTTTGAAACAAAAGAGATGTTGTCCATATTGTTGATGAACTTTGGATTGAAGTCATCGGCCAGGTCATTTGTGATCTGGTCATTGGTCGAAGCAGCGATATCAAATACCCAGATATCAGTCTGGCCGTCAACAACCGCTGAGAACACCAGTTTCCTTGCGTCCGGGG
>QMPQ01000170.1 GCA_003648635.1 Bacteroidota bacterium
GGAACTGGATGCCTGGCAGAAGATAATCCGGGTATTAACACACGAGATTATGAGTAGTATTTCACCTGTAAGTTCTTTATCTGAACATTTACTGAAGAAGATTCAAGATCCTGATAAGCCTGGAATTGTGAAAGATCCTGACGGAAATCTAATGGAGGACCTTGCGGAAGGATTGGAAATTATAAATACACGTGGGCAAGGATTAATGGAGTTTGTCAAGCACTATCATTCCCTTACCCATCTTCCAATACCAGTGTTGGAAGAAGTTCAACTTGGCCCGTTCCTTGACAAGATCCAGATTCTAATTGAGCCTGAATGTAAGAAAGATGATATCTCTATAATGCTTGATGTCAAAGAGAGAGATAAAATCTCTCTTGATCCAAATTTGATTGAGCAGGTATTACTTAATCTGATTCGAAATTCAATACAGGCATTGAAGGGGATCAGTGCCAAAAAAAGTATCTCAATCACGGCAGGCAAAGATGTTAAAGGTTTACAGATATCAGTGAGGGATAATGGATGTGGAATTGACATTGATAATATGGACAACATTTTCATTCCCTTCTACACCACAAGAGATAAAGGCTCCGGGATAGGATTGAGTTTTGCAAAACAAATCATGCGATTGCATAATGGACAGATCTCTGTTAGATCTGAGGATGGCAAAGGAGCGGAATTTATATTAAGGTTCTGAAATGCGGAATTTACTTTGTGAACTTCTAGTTTAATTTAGGAGGCTGGATATTTTCAGAATATCAATGATTTACACAAAAAAACGGAAGAATAAGATAATAAATCTGTTTCTTCCGTATTTGTACCCGGAGCCGGGATCGAACCGGCACGGCCATTACTGGCCACTGGATTTTAAGTCCAGCGCGTCTACCAATTCCGCCATCCGGGCATCATCCTGGTAGTTGTATTCACTATGTTATCTTCAACTTCATTAGCAATCTGCCTTTTTCAAAGGGCTGGCGGAATTGGCCACCCCCCTTGCTGGCTCCTCCCTAAAATGCTCCACCGGAGCATTTCTTAACGGTCGGCCCTGCCATCCGGGCGTTAATAAAGTAGCTGCTTACTTCACTAAATGAGGTGCAAATTTAATCAAAAAGCTTTAATCTGTTTCAAAAAGGCTCTTCATTGCATCCTCAACATCACCCGGGGAGCTCATGATTTTGGTAAAGGTCTTCATGGTAAGCTCAGGCCAGTGCAATGCAAATCTGAACCGGCCATGTAACATGCTTACCTCATTTCCTTGAAGGATAAGCTCATAGGGCATTGCTGCCACATGATCTTCACCGATAATCGGCAGAAAGTGGGCCTCGCCCTTTTCCATGTCCTTTAGACCAACCCCAAAGACTGCTATTTCTTTATCATCTTTGATAATTTCATAAACTTTCAGGGTAGATCCCACCTTGGATAATCCCTCCTGGATGGCAGCGAGGCCCTGCTCAAAACTGTCAAATTCAGCCAGAGAAACAGCTTTGCCAAACTTTGGCATGCCCGCCATATAACGATACTTTACCAGTTTCTCAGCACTCAGGTCTCCTCCGAAAGGCTCCTGTAGGGACCCTTCACCCATAATACCCTTTACCTTTGACGAAAGCTCCAGCGCGGATGAATTAAAGGATGCATCATTCATCATTTCCTGGAAATAGGCGTAGAAGAGGTATTCCGGATTTACAATAGAAACATCAATCTTTCCGTCAACTTTCCTAAAGCCAACCTTCATGGCAGCTGCCAGCATCCCGCGATCCTCCGATTGCTGACAGAAAGTAATTAGTTCATTGCTCGTGAAAACCAGTACATAGAGGTCCGGATTATCGCCGGGTTGATATTGTCCGATGATCTCATAGCTGCCTTCTTCGAGCAAAGTTTTTACCTGGTCAACCGCCTCATTCATCGGGCCATCATATGCTTCAAGCTTTATATAGGGAGAAATGGCCGAAGTCCATATTAATCCCAGGGCCAAAAACGCAGCGCTAACAATAAATCTTTTCATAATCATTGATTTAAGTGGAAGATAATTTTATGCAAATAAAACAGATCTTTCCTCCCGGTTGAGAAAAGACATACTGATATATATCATTCGGGGTGTTGTTGAAAAGCAGAAAAGGGCATCCTTTCGGACACCCTAAGCTTCTCTTGAGCGGGAAACGGGACTCGGACCCGCGACCCCGACCTTGGCAAGGTCGTGCTCTACCAACTGAGCTAT
The DNA here is from genome assembly GCA_003648635.1 of Bacteroidota bacterium. Taxonomy (GTDB): domain Bacteria; phylum Bacteroidota; class Bacteroidia; order Bacteroidales. The sequence continues at coordinate 2,213 of QMPQ01000170.1, forward strand.
TCCCGCAAATGGATTGCAAATATAGTATGCAAAAACCAATCCTGCAAGTTACAATCCAGATAGCTTCTTAATCTCATTTAGTTTATTGAGTGCTTCAACCGGAGTCAGGTTGTTGATGTCCAGGCCAGCGATCTGATCCCGAATCTGCTTCAAAATGGGGTCGTCCAGCTGGAAGAAGCTCATTTGTAGTCCCTCCCGGCCACCAGCCAGCTCTCCTACCGGTTTGCTTAGATTCTTCTCTCCGCCGGTCCTTTCCAACTCTTTAAGAATCTCATTGGCTCGTTTTACCACACTTTTAGGCATTCCGGCCATCTGGGCCACATGAATCCCAAAACTATGCTCACTCCCCCCGGGAAGCAGTTTCCTGAGGAAAATTACCCTGTTGTCCAGTTCCTTGATGCTTACATTGTAGTTCCTTACCCTGGGAAAAGAAGCCTCCATCTCATTCAGTTCATGATAATGGGTAGCAAAAAGGGTTTTTGCCTTTCCTTCAGCTTTTTCATGAATATATTCCACCATGGCCCAGGCAATGGAAATCCCATCATAGGTGCTCGTTCCCCGGCCAATCTCATCAAGGATTACCAGACTTCGTTCAGATAGGTTGTTAAGGATGCTGGCTGCCTCCAGCATCTCCACCATAAATGTGGATTCGCCCAGGGAAATATTATCGGAGGCGCCCACACGGGTAAAGATTTTATCCACCCATCCAATGCTTGCCGCTTCTGCCGGCACAAAACTCCCCACCTGTGCCATCAGGGTGATCAGTGCGACCTGTCTCAAAAATGCCGATTTACCTGACATATTTGGCCCTGTAAGGATCATGATCTGCTCGTCATGCTCATCAAGCCTGACATTGTTGGAGACATAGACTTCGTCGGCGGGTAGTTGCTGTTCGATAACCGGATGGCGTCCTTCAGTAATCTCAATGGCGGTGGAATTATTAACATCGGGCCGGCAATACTCTTTATCCAGGGCTGTAACAGCAAATGAAAGGAGGCAATCGAGCCTTGCAACCAGTGAGGCGTTGAGCTGGATCGCTTTTACCCATTGACCAATGTCCGCCACCAGTTTCTGGTAGAGCTGTGCTTCCAGTACAAGACATTTCTCCTCAGCACCCAGTATCTTCTCCTCATACTCCTTTAACTCCTCAGTAATATACCGCTCCGCACTGACCAGGGTCTGCTTCCTTATCCACTCTTCGGGGACCTTGTCCTTATGAGTATTCCGAACCTCAATATAGTACCCGAATACATTGTTGTAAGCTATCTTCAGACTTGTGATTCCTGTACGCTCCATCTCCCTTTGCTGGAGGCCCACCAGGTAATCTTTACCAGAGTGCATTATCTCCCTCAGCTCATCCAGCTCCTTTGAAACACCTCCAGCGATCACGCCCCCCTTGTTGATCAGGGCGGGAGGTTCCGGCTCCATTTCCTTCTCAATTCTTTCCTTCACCTCCAAACAGAGATCAAGTTGGGATGCCAGCTGTTGCAGCGAGACCTCTTTGGATCCTTCGCACCGCTCCTTCAGTGGGCCAATGGCCTCCAGTGCCCTAAGCAGCTGGATCAGCTCCCTGGGACTTACTCTGCCCACAGCCACTTTGGAAATAATCCTTTCCAGATCCCCCACCTGTCTGATCTGTCCATTTAAAAACTCCCTGAAGTCTTCCTCCTGGCTAATATGTTCCACCATATTGTGCCTTTCACGAATCAACAGGACATCTTTCAGCGGCAGGGTCAGCCAGCGTTTCATAAGTCGCGACCCCATAGGGCTGAGCGTTTGGTCCATCACATCAATCAGGGTGGGCGCTCCTTCGTATAAGGAGTTGAAAATTTCCAGGTTGCGGATGGTAAAGCGGTCGAGCCACACATAGTGATCTTGTTCGATACGTGATAAGCTGGATATGTGTCCTGTTTTAGAATGCTGGGTCAGATCGAGGTACTGAAGGATAGCCCCACTTGCAATGATTCCGTGAGTCATATCCTGCACACCAAATCCCTTCAGGGTCTGTGTGCTGAACTGGTGTTGAAGTTTGTCTCTGGCATTCTCTTCTGTATAGACCCACTCCTCCAGCAGAAAGGTATAAAAGCTCTCTCCGAAGACCTCCAGGAACTGGTCGCGATGACTGCGCTGAACCAGAACTTCTTTTGGTTTAAAACTGGTAAGTAGCTTATCGATAAAAGTCTGATCCCCCTGAGATGTCAGGAACTCCCCGGTAGAAATATCAAGGAAGGCAATGCCATGAATCTGCTGATCCATATAGACGCTGGCCAAAAAGTTGTTCTCCCGGTTATCCAGAACATTTTCGTTGTAGGTAAGCCCGGGAGTAACCAGTTCCGTAATCCCCCTCTTCACAATTTTTTTGGTAAGCTTGGGATCTTCCAGCTGCTCACAGATAGCCACCCGCTGTCCGGCCCGCACCAATTTGGGCAAATAGGTATCCAGGGCATGGTGTGGAAAACCGGCCAGCTCCACATGTGAGGCCGCACCATTGGCTCTTTTGGTCAGTGTTATTCCAAGAATCTCTGCTGTTTGAATGGCATCCTCTCCAAAGGTTTCGTAGAAATCACCCACCCTGAAGAGCAGAACCGCATCGGGGTGACTAGCCTTGACGGAGTAGTACTGCTTCATCAGAGGCGTTTCAACGATATTTTTTGGGATGGCCATCCTTAAGACATTGAGTCTCAAAAATAGAGCTTATGTCACGATTATCGAAGTGTTGTTGAAAAGTAAGTGCTTTTATTTCTCCAGTATTTTCACGTAATTGAGCTTATGCGTTCGAAAAAACACTTGCTTACCTACCTGATATTTGCGGGGTTCTTCCTGGGGATCCTCTTTGGCTGGCTGGTTGGAGAGCCCATCATGGTGGTGGCTGAACCCATGAAAGAATTATTTCTTCGCCTTTTAAAAATGGCAATCCTCCCTCTGGTTATAACCTCCATCATCAGTGCGGTGATACAGGTTGGAAGTGGTAAAGGATTGGGAAGGATCAGTTTGCGTACATTCATCTACTACATTAGCACAAGTGTTCTGGCCATCCTCACCGGGCAGATACTGGTGAATATATTTCAACCCGGGAAGGGCGCTGTCATTGGGCTTAGCGAACAGCCGGAAGGCATAGGAGTGGTGGATCAGGGCTTTGGTGAGTTATTGCTCAATTTAATTCCTGAAAATCCATTTGCAGCCATGGCCAATGGCGATGTGCTTCCTGTTATATTCTTTTCCCTGTTGTTTGGTTTTTTTGTGACCCGTCTGAAAACGGATCAGGCCAGCTTGATGGGTAACTTTTTCAGGGCGGCATTTGAAGCGATGATGAAATTAACCTCCTTTGTGATCTGGACAGCACCCATTGGTGTGTTTGGAATCATTGCGGGGATTGTGGCAAAGACCGGCTTTGATGCCTTTGCCTCCCTGGGAAAATTCTTCCTGGTGGTTATGGCCGGCCTCTCCATCCACTTCTTTATTACCCTTCCCCTGATCCTGAAATATATGGGGAAGTTAAGTCCGGTTAAACACTACCGGGGTATGCTTTCAGCACTAATGACCGCTTTTTCCACATGTTCTACCATCGTAACCCTTCCCCTTACCATGAAAGCGGTGACAGAAGTATCCGGAGCCTCTAAAAAGGCAGCAGGATTTGTGCTGCCCATTGGTGCGACCATCAATATGGATGGAACGGCCCTTTACGAATGTGTAGCCACCATTTTTATTGCACAGGTATATGGATTTGATCTGGGGATGGCCCAGCAGGGCATTATCGTAATCACAGCCGTCCTGGCCTCTATCGGTGCCGCCAGTATTCCCATGAGCGGACTGGTCATGCTGACCATTATCCTGAATGCGGTGGGGCTGCCCCTGGAAGGAGTTGCCATGATCCTGGCGGTGGACCGGATCCTGGATATGTTTCGTACCACGGTCAATGTATTCTCCGATAGTGTGGGTGCCGTGGTGATCAGCAGGCTGGAAGAGAAGACTTAAAAAAACCGTCCCACCTGAGTGGAACGGTTCTTTTATAGGTTCAAGAGTAAGCTCTAGAGATGGAAGTCTACACCAATGGCAAAAATTGTTGTCTTTTTTCCGTAAGTATCGGTATAGGGTACCAGAACGCTTGGTGCTAGCGCGTAAGACTTTGACTGGCTGTAATCATCGTAAGAGGTAAAGCTGACACCCGCATTGATGGTCACCTTTTCGCCAATATCAACAAATACACCACCTCCAAAGGTTTGGGTCTTAAATCCCTGGGTGATATTCGACTGGTACGCATCGTTCACACCATTGTTCCCTGAGGTAAAACCGGCGCTCACGCCAAGCATATCCAGAAGTTTGTACTCCAGTGCGATCGAGTAAGTAAAGCCATTATCATCGATGGTTGTTTCATTGTTAATCTGCTCTCCTGTTGCATCCACATTTCCATAATAGGCACTTTTATCCAGGAAATAGTTGAATCCGGCAGAGATAGTAAGCTTCTCTATAGGTTTTACCCAGGCTCCCACAGTAAACATGCCAGGAAGGTCCGCTCTTACTTTTTCTCCATCGGGAAACATACCCACATCATCCACCTCTGTATCATTGGTCAGTTCCAATTTGGTATGATGTTCGTACTTGACGGCTAAATTAAACATATCGGAGGGGTGAATATTCAAAGAGATAATCGGCGTAAACCCTGTTCCTTTTTGTGTTGCCTTCAGATACTTATCAGCAGTCTGTACGTCAAAAACATCAGCACCTGCAAGTAAGCCTGCAACAATCTGATCATATCCCGGTGTTGCAGGGGGCAGGAAAGCAGCTACTCCTCTTAAATAGTTACCGGGGGTTACGGGATCAGCACCAAATGCAGGAACATTAAGAGTCACATCGGTTAGGTAGCCTTCATAGTTGTTATTGGCTGTCACCAGGCGACCACCAATAGCCACTGAAAACATATCGTTGATGGCATAAGTGGCTCCTATCTGATATCCCATATAGGCAGATGAGCCATTAAAAGATGAAACCATATTATATCCATCAATTGCCGGTTGAGGGCCAACCATTGCTGCGAGCATTGGCGGGATTGACGCTATGGGAACTTCCAAATCGGGAATGCCGGTTTCAAAATCGGCACTTCCGCCTCCACCAATAATATTAAATCCTCCTGAAAAGGTCCATTTATTCATCTTATAAGCGGCATAGATGCTCGGAAATATAGGAGCAACTAAATCAGCTTGATACGTTTTCGGAGTAGGGGAGAGAAACTGATAGTCACTGGTAATGGTCCTGGTCTGAAAAATACTTTGGTTGGACAGAGAGAGGTGCAGGCCGTTGATCATATGAGCCAGACCGGCTGGATTGAAGTAGACAGCATCAATATCCAAAGAAGCATTCCGGGACAGGGTACGCACCCAGGCAGCACTTTGGTTTAAATTGGTTTTCAGGCCTCCCGCCATAAGAATATGGGAAGAAACCAGCATTACAACCAACAATAAATTTAATCTTTTCATGAGATAGTTTTTTTGTTTAGCGCACACAAGTAAAGGAAAAAAATTGAAAATCAACATTTTTCCTTGTTTTTGGTTATCTCTATATTATGAAGAAACGAGTTACAGGATTGGGTGGGGTTTTCTTTAAATCGGCCAACCCGCAAGCATTAAAAGAGTGGTACGGAAAACACCTCCATATTGAAAGCGGTGAACACGGAGCGCTCTTCAAATGGCGACAGGATGAAGATCCGGAAAAAGCTGGA
>QMPQ01000171.1 GCA_003648635.1 Bacteroidota bacterium
CCATTTACCTGGACAACCTTTCCTTTTACCCGGAAGAGGTCGCTCCTATTGATTTTGAAGTGCAGCCCCGGCCGGGAGTGGATCTGGCTCCGGGACAGGATTTAGGTATCCATAACGGGAAAGAAAGGCTGCCATTTCCAACAAGAGAGGAGACCATGCTGCCCGAAAATATAAGTAAAAACTACACAACTGAATTGCTGCAGGATGGGAAGGCATATGTATTCCGTTACCAGGGTGATGACGGTTTCCTGGAGTACCGTTACGAACCCCGGCAGGGAAACCTGGGCGATGTAACGGCCCGATGGGGGAAGGATCCCACAGACATATTTCGTCCAATGGACGGTGGAGGTGTACGCCTGGCAGTAAACAATGAGGTCGAAGGCCTTCTGGAAGATCGCCATGGAGCCTACATGCCCCGGGAAGGTTTAGCAGTGGATCCGGAGAAAACGGAGTTGATCGAATGCAGGATCTCCGGTGAGACCGTGGTTTCCCGCTGGAAAGTGGGCAGTGGTTCACAATCGGCAGAGGTGGAGTATGTCTTCCGTATCTGGCAGAAGTCCCTTGTTACCGATGTGCATTGTTTAGGAGGACATGCAGGTGAGGTCTCGCTGGGCAAGGTGCGTGGGACAGTGAATCCCCGCCTGGTGCAGATCCCATACTGGAGTGGTGAAGACGTTGACTGGGATCAGGGCCATACCCGCTTCGGTTTTCCAGAAAACCGACCGGCTGTACTGGTGACAGGTTCTCCTGAAAAATCCCTTTTCCTGACCTTGTTCCCGGATCATTACCGGACCGGTTCGTCCCGATTGTATTTTATCAATCAGGTAGAGGAAGATGCGGTGACCTTTGGGGGAGGCACCCGTTACCTGCCAAAAACCAACGGCAAACGGAACGATTGCCACGAAAGGTTTTTCCTGACCCTTTCACCCCGTTTTGAAGAGGTTCTGCCTACAATTGCCAATCCCCCTTCTCCCTGGCGCAGTGAGGCTGCCCGGTACCTGACCTGCTATCACAATGTGTCGGAAAGGGAGTCCGACTATGCCCACTGGAAAAAAACAGCCCGTTATGGGATCCAGAAGTTAGTAGTGTTTGACCATGAGACTGCCTGGCGGGATGGCGCGGAAAGTTTTACCTTCCGCACCTATACGGCCCCGGGCAAGGGTGGTGATGAAGGCCAGAAGAAATATTCGCGCAAAATCCAGGAACTGGGATTTCGATACGGGCTTTACAATAACTACACGGATCTGGCACCTGTAAATTCCCAGTGGGACGAGGCCATGGTCTCACGCTTGCCTAACGGTTCCTGGCAGAAGGCATGGTTCCGCTGCTATGCTCCCAAGTCCGTGCGGGTGGTGAGCCTGGAAAAAGCCATCACGCCCATCATCCAGGACAAATTCAACCTCAGCGCGGGTGGTTTGGACGTCCACACGGCCATAACCCCCTGGATGCGGGTTGACTTCGATGCAAGGGTTCCCGGGGCCGGGACCATGATGTCGCAGTTTTATGCTTACGGGCAGCTTATGCTCCACCAACAAGAGGTCTGGAACGGACCCGCATACAGCGAGGGAGGGAATCATTATTTTTACTCCGGTCTTATCACGGGGAGCTATGCCGGTGACCGCGGTTATGATCTTGTCAATGATCCCTGGCTGGTGGATTTTGACCTTCGCAAGCTGCATCCCCTTGGATGCGACGTGGGATTTGAAAGGGATGAGGAGAATGCTGACCGGTTTTTTGCGGGGACCATCGCCTTCGGGCATGCGGGGCAGTTTCTTAACTATCATGACCGGCTGGAACCCCTGGCCATCAGGAGCTATTACATGCTTCAGCAGTTGCAGTTTTCCTACTGCAATGCGCTCATAAAAGAGATCCGTTATGCCAACAAAAACGGTCAGCTACTTGATGTCTCAGCGGCCGTTGCCACAGGTGCATATCGCCGCTCCCAAATCCGGCTGGAGTATGACAACGGATTGGTGGTCTGGGTGAACGGGCACCGGGATGATAGCTGGAATACCCCGGAGGCGGAACTTCCGCCGGCAGGGTATTACGCCCGAATATCAGATGGTAGCCTGGAGGTATTCAGTGCAATTAAGAACGGAAACAGGGCTGATTATGTACACGCACCTGCCTATGATTATATGGATGGCCGTGGCCGCTGGTTGGAAACCCCCTGGGGGGCCAGTGACGGGCAGCTTATTATCCTTAAAAAGGAAGACGGATCCCGGGAGATTATCCCTTATGGCACAGAGAAATTTGCTATTACCCTTGAAAAGAAACCCGAAACCACAATTGCGCTGGATATGGACCGCAGAGAAATTGGGCAGGCTAAAGGGGAACTCCGGGGGGGGATGTACCATATTCAACCTGTATCCGGAGCTGTTAGCTATCTGGTAAAAGTCCTGGATTAGATCAGATGAGATATTCACTGAGGCATACTTTATAAAACATCAATTTTATCATAAACAGCATAATCACCATGCCATGAAAAAAGCAAAACTCAGTCGCAGAAGATTTTTTACAAGCACGGGACTGGCAACAGTCGGACTGGCAGTGTCAGGCCAAAGCGGTACGAGTGCACCGTCAATAATGAGAAAGCACGATGTCCTTGAAAGTGTGGATGTTCTTGTGGTCGGGGGAGGACCAGCCGGCATAGGTGCTGCACTCGGCGCCGCCCGGAAAGGAGCCATCACCATGCATTGGAAAAGAAGTTGAGGTGATGGATCTTGAGAATTATACTCGTTCCAGGAAGAACTCGTCGAAGAATGGGGCGTAGAAACCAATGGAACCGGGATCGCCAAATACGCCTTCGATGAACCATCAGGCAGATATGATATCCGGATTACCTATTTTGATCCGGTTATTCCAGATGCGAAATATTAGTTAATTATGGCAAGCTTTGTTTATCTTTTGGTTATGATGGATAAACAAATGCTACAAATAAATAAAAACAACCAACTGTAATTTTTCTTATCTGCTTGAATCAAATAATTCCATTAATTATGAAATATAAACAATATATTCTTAGAGGATTAATCTACCTATTGATCTGCACAATATCTGTCCGGTCAATGGCCGGAAGTCAGGTCGCACTGGTCATTGATGCTAATCTGGAAGAACCTGCACTTCACGGCCTACGAAAAATTGAACAAGCCCTGCAATCTAAAGGTCATACTGTGACATATGCGAAGGATGTGGTCTCCATATCGGCGGATTACCTCATCCTGGCCGGCAAGGCCACATTTGAAGGGCCTGCCTCCCGAAATTTGAAGGTATTCAATGTTCCCCTGCCGGAGGGACCGGAGGCCCTCGTGATCCGGAAAATGGAACTGCGGGATAAACCGGCCCTGATCCTCTGTGGTTCGGATGATGTTGGACTGATGTATGCGGCCCTGGATGTCGCAGATCGCATCTCATGGGCTGAAAGTGACCATGATCCCTTTGCCCACATTCAGAATATCACGGAAAAACCCTTTTTACAAGAAAGGGCCGTATCGATCTATACCATGCAGCGAGCTAATTTTGAACAGTTCTTGTATGACGAAACACAGCTTGAACGATATTTTGATATGCTTGCTGCCAGTCGCATCAACGGTTTCGTGCTTGTATTCGGATATGAAAATGGTGGCTTTATGGCGCCGGCATATCCCTACTTTTTTGATGTCGAGGAGTTTCCGGATGTCACCTTTGTGGGTATAACTTCAGAACAACAGGCAAAAAACACGAAAGCCTTAAGGCGAATGATCCAAATTGCCCAAAACAGGGGAATCCGTTTTAGTCCGGCGTTCTGGGATCATATCTATCGGGGAAAGGTACAGGGTGGAGGGATTCCCGGGGCTTCAGAAGGCGCCGGAAAACAGTCACAACATCTGGTCTGGGGAGTAACAACTGAAAACCTGGTTGATTACAATAAGGCAGCACTCATGAAGTTCATGCAGGAGTTTCCCAAAATTGATGCCATCCAGTTCCGGGTGCATTGGGAATCGGGACTAAGCCGTGAGGAGACGCCTGACTTCTGGCACGATATGTTTAGCATCATCAAACAATCCCGGCCTGATCTGCGCATCGATCTACGGGCCAAAGGATTGCCGGACCAGGTGATTGAAGATGCTATTTCCCAGGACCTGAATTTCCGTCTTACCACCAAGTACTGGATGGAACAGATGGGTCTGCCATTCCATCCCACTCATATAAACAGGCAGAATCAGAGCGATCGGCGTCATGGTTATGCAGATCTCCTGCGTAATCCACAGCGTTATGCGATTCACTGGCGTTTGTGGAGTGGAGGTACAACGCGCTTTCTGTTATGGGGAGATCCCGATTATGTACGTCGTTTTGCTGCAAGTACACAAGTATATGATGGGAATAGTTTTGAAATAAATGATATGCTTGCTACCAAAATGCTTGGAGAAGACCATGATGCCCGGCCCTTTGAGTTATTGAGTCCCGGATATCAATATTATGATTACGAATTTGAACGGTACTGGCATTTCTATCAGACCTGGGGTCGTGTCAGCTACAATCCCGAGGTGCCTGCAGAGATATGGGAACATGAATTTTACAGTCGCTTTGGCAGGAAATCCGGAACTGCCCTAATGCAAGGGCTCCATTTGGCCAGCCAGGTCCTGCCACGGATTGTTGCAGCGAGCTATCCTTATGGGAATTTCCCAACAACACGTGGCTGGGCGGAAATGATGCGTCAGAAAGATTTGCCTGACTATGCCTCTGCCCAGGGCAGTGATATCCAGCAATTCATGAATACGGCGGATCATGCACAGAGCATTTTGGATGGGACCCTAACAGCCATGCGTCGGCCAACAAGTACCAGTCAATGGTTCAGTGCAATCTCGGAGCAAATCCTGGAGAAGGTCTCATTGGCGGAGAGATCACAATCCGGGGAACGAAGCAAGGAATTTATCTCCACCATCACGGACCTGAAAATATTGGCCCACCTGGCCGAATACCATGCCCATCGATTGCTCGCCGGCGTTCAATACAATCTCTATAAGCAAACGGATAACCTGTTTGCATTTGACAGGGCCATTGAGCAGGAACAATCAGCCAAAGAGGCCTGGGCAGGAATCGTTGATGCCGCAGGAGAGGTTTATGCCAGTGAACTGATTTTTGGTGTCTATCAGGTGGGATTCAGCCGGCATTGGTCCGAGCAATTGGAGTACCTTGAATCTGGACTGGAGCAATTGATAGCCGATCGACAGAATGCCTTTCCTGATCCAAAAGGAGAGGGACCTCAAATAGCACATGTGCCGGTTCGACGGATAAAGCCGTCCGAATCCCTGAATATTCAGGCGACAGTTGTCTCCCGGCAAGAAATCAGTAAAGTTGAAGTTATGGTTCAAGGCACCGGAAAGTATGAAACCGTGCAGTTGAATCCCATAGCCAGGGGCATGTATGAGGCTGCTGTTCCTGTGCCGGAAGGATCGGCATCATTTAACTATATCATTGAAGCCACAGATTCCAAAGGGAATAGGACTCTGTTCCCGGGGACAGGGAAGCAGGATCCAATTCATGTGACACTTAGCACTGATGAGAAGGCACCTGAAGTAAGGCTGGAACGAATTCCAAAGGCCATACAGGGCAGGGACCTGGGCGTTCATGCCCTGGTATCAGATCCAGCAGGAATTAATTGGGTACGATTGCGATATCGTCATCTGACTCAATTTGAGGATTACCAGACTGTGGATATGCAAATAGATCCTGCTACAGGTCTTTATCATGCTATTATTCCAGGGGATTTTATTGTACCCGAGTGGAATCTTATGTATTTTGTAGAAGCGTTGGATTCCCTGGGGAATGGCTGCATGATTCCCGATCTGGAGAAAGAGATGCCGTATGTGATCGTACAAATAGAACAGTGAAAAAAGCACTTTACTTCTTCCAGTTCAAGGCACACCTGTTTGATAATGACTGTAAAAAACTAAAGAAAAAATGTCAAAAGAGAAAGATGCAAAATCTGCCATGTCACGTCGTGATTTTCTTGCAGTAGGAGCTGCTACACTGGTCGCACCTATGATAGTTTCTAGCTGTGTCCTGGGAGGGCCGGAACACACGGCCCCCAGCGATAAACTCAGAATTGCAGCGGTAGGTCTTGGCATGGGGCAAGGATATCTAAATGGTTGTAGAAGCGAACAGGTAGTTGCTTTATGTGATCTCGATCACAATTTGAGGGCTAATGTATTTGAAAAGTATCCCAATGCCAGGCGCTATCATGACTACAGGGTAATGTTCGACCAGGAAGCACAGAACATCGATGCAATCATCATCGCCACACCAGACCATACACACACGATGATCCTTATGGCTGCTATTGAGCTGGGAAAACACATTTACTGCGCAAAGCCAATCACACATAATATTGGAGAGGCAAGGCGGGTGAAGCAGGCCCTGCTTGAAAACCCACATCTGGCAACTCAATCAAGTGTACAGTCCTCGGGTAGTAAGAAGTCCAGAAGTACTACAGAACTGTTGAATTCCGGAGTTATTGGCCCTGTACATGAGTTGCACATCTGGTGTGATCATCCCGCTTATCCTTGTTCATTGGTAAGGCCGGAAAAATCTCTACGACCTCCCAGGGGTATGGATTGGGATGAATGGATAGGTCCCGCACCCTATCGGCCATATCATGCAGGCCTCCACCCCGTGTTCTGGAGACCATGGTGGGATTTTGGATCGGGAACTGTCGGGGATATGGCATGCCATACCCTACACGTATATTTTAAGGAACTTCAACTTGACAAACCTTCTGTTATATACGGAAACGGTTCCATTCGGCAGAATGGATGGTTTAAGCCTTTGCCTACACCAGAGTGCCAGGCTCAGGCAAATATGATAACCTGGAAATATCCTTCCAGGGGAGACCTTCCTCCAATGAATGTCCACTGGTATGACGGAGGTTTGAAACCGCATCGTCCCGAGGACTTGGATCATAACCTGAACTTACCATCCAGCGGATTACTATTTGTAGGAGAATCCGGAAAGATTATTTCTAATTATAGTGGAGGTAATCCGTATAAAGAACAAGGACGAACACTTGAAGGCGGACTATTGCTTCCTGAAGATAAGTTCCAGGATTTTGAAGAACCGAAGGCCACCTTACCAAGAACCGAGGACCATTATGGGAACTGGATTACGGCATGTAAAACTGGCTCTGACACCGATTGCCCGATTGTATTGGGCTGCGAAATGACCGAGCTGGCTTTACTGGGAGCGCTGACACTTCGCAGCAATCAATTGCTGGAATGGGATGCCGAAACCATGCAGGTCACCAACCAGGGAGAGGATGTGAATACCCTGGTGGATCCGCCATATCGCAAAGGGTGGGAAATCTAGATGATTGTATCAATGCTATAGATCCTAATTCATCATATATGAAAAGATTTACCCTTATTCCATTTATCTGCCTGCTGTTTATTGCAATGAGTTGCCAGGAAAATGTTCAAACAAGTACAGGCCGGGTGTGGAAACCCGACTACACATCGGAGTTTGAGGTAGGGACCCAGATCCGGCCATGGACCATTGTTGACGAAGGGATGTCCTACATCCTGGATAATATGCAATCCATGATCGGGGTTAACAACCTGTATATGGTTGTTGTTATGCACCAGGAACATCGTCCATTCCATGCCCCGGAGTTCCCACACAATCCGGTCAGGGATACTTTCGATGCAGAGGATTCCCGGGTATCATTTTTCCCGGAATGGGAAAGGTACGGAAAGATCAAGCCGCTTTTATCAGATCATGCGTGGATCAATGAAACTGACTGGCTCCAATTGATGATTGATTCATGCAGGTCCAGGGGTTTAAGTGTTGGGGCTGAGGTATCGCATTTCCCTATTCCCAAGCAACTAGTCAGGGAAAATCCTGACTGGCAGCAGAAAAAGATTGATGGTGGGG
>QMPQ01000172.1 GCA_003648635.1 Bacteroidota bacterium
CGCTATTGTTTTGTCAGGGTGCTATTTGGAGCGTAATAATACATGAAAAAAAGATCATTTTTGGTGCCATTTGTCAACTACATGTTATAAAGAATAAAAAAATATATCTTGTGACAGGTTCTGTTTTTTATACTTTTACTTACAGCCAAAATTTTATACCCAAAATATGAAGGACCTGACAACATCTTACCTGGGATTGGAGCTGAAGAATCCAATCATAGCCGGGAGCTGCGGTCTGACCGGAACCCTGGAAGGCATCGTTTCGATGGAGCAGCACGGAGCAGGTGCTGTGGTGATAAAATCCATATTCGAGGAAGAGATCCTGCTGGAGGTAAAAGAGCGGATGAGAGATGCAAAGAAAAATCCCATGATCTATTCAGGATTATCGGAAACCCTCGATTACATTGACCTTCACATCCGTGAGGATAGGCTTGCAGACTTCCTCCAGTTGATTCAGGATGCCAAAAAAGCTGTATCCATTCCAATCATTGCAAGTATCAATTGCATTTCAGATGAGGACTGGACCCACTTTACCAGAAGGATGGAGGAAGCGGGCGCCGATGCCCTGGAGCTGAATATCTTTCTGAATCCCGCCGATTTTAAAAACCAGGAGTTTGATAGAGCCTATTTCCGGATCATTGAGAAGGTGCTTAAGACAGTGAAGATTCCTGTGGCCGTTAAGATCAGTAAATATTTTACACGCCTGGGTCTCTCGATAAAGGCCCTGTCCGAAACCGGCGTTTCGGGGCTGGTCATGTTTAACCGCTTCTATTCACCGGACATTGATATCGAAAAGATGGAGCTGGCAGCACCGCAAATGTTTTCAAGCAGCGACGAGATGCATGAGACCCTTCGGTGGATTGCAATTATGTCTGAGCGGGTAACCTGTAACCTTGCTGCTTCCACCGGGATTCATACAGGTGAGGATGTGATAAAAATGTTGCTGGCTGGTGCAACTGCCATTCAGCTGGTATCAACCCTTTATAAGAATGGTCCGGATATGATTAAAAAGATCCTGACAGAGCTGGATAAGTGGATGTCCGATCAAGGCTTCAATACAGTGGAGCAGTTCAGAGGGAAAATTTCCAGGAAATACGGAGCTGATCCGGCTGCCTTTGAACGCATGCAGTTCATGAAACACTTCAGTGAGATAAGATAACAGCCTTTTTTGAGCAACAATTTCAAGGCCTGGTTGTTACTATTTAAATTTGTACCCGTGGCATATGGACGATCTATCGTTTTTGCAGAGCCTCGATGCGGAGGCCATTGAAGAACTCTATCAGAAATACAGGAAGGATTCCGCATTAGTGGATTCCAGCTGGCACCACTTTTTCCAGGGTTTTGACCTGGCCAGAAGAGATTACAGTCACCCTGAATCTGAATCGCTCACATTTGACGAAGAGTTCAAGGTCCTTAACCTGATCGATGGCTACCGAAAACGGGGACACCTGTTTACCCAGACCAACCCGGTTCGTACCCGGAGAAAATACTTTCCCACCCTCGATCTTGAAAATTACGGGCTTTCTGATGAAAACCTGGATACAGCCTATTATGCCGGGAAGGAGCTTGGTTGTGGTAAAGCTCCATTGCAGGATATCGTAGATTATCTCAAACAAACCTATTGCGGCCACATCGGATCGGAATATATGTTTATCCGGATTCCTGCAAAAATTGACTGGCTCACTGAACACATCGAGAAGGACCAAAACAGAACTCGTTTTACCGCAGAAGAGAAGAAAAAAATCTATCACCATCTGGTAGAGGCAGTGGGATTTGAAAAATTCATTCACAATAAATTTGTGGGTCAAAAACGCTTTTCCCTTGAGGGAGCTGAAGTCCTGGTGCCGGCCATAAACGACCTGATGGAAAAAGGTTCAAGTCTTGGGGTGAAGGAGTTTAACATTGGGATGGCTCACCGGGGACGGCTCAATGTGCTGGCCAATGTCTTAAGAAAACCGGCGCAGAATATCTTCAAGGAGTTTGAAGGGGAGTCCTATGAAGAACGGATCAGTCTGGGTGATGTAAAATACCACCTGGGGTACAGCAACATAGTGGAAGCCGGTGAAGGCAAGGAGGTGATCCTGAATATTGTCCCTAATCCATCACACCTTGAATCGTCCGCTCCACTTATCGAGGGAGTCTCCAGAGCACGCATCGATCACCTTTACGAGGGGGACAACAACAAAGTAGTACCCATTATCATCCATGGTGATGCTGCCATTGCGGGCCAGGGCGTGGTTTACGAAGTGGTGCAGATGTCGGAGTTAGAGGGTTATAAAAACGGGGGGACCATCCACCTGGTGATCAATAATCAGGTGGGATTTACCACCAACTACCGGGATGCCCGTTCAAGCACTTATTGCACCGATGTGGGCAAAGTAATCAAGGCCCCTATCTGGCACGTAAATGGTGATGATGTGGAAGGATTGGTACACGTCATGCGCATGGCCATTGAATACCGCCAGCTCTTCCACACAGATGTGTTTATCGATATATTGGCCTACCGCAAATATGGCCATAATGAAGGGGATGAACCCAGGTTCACACAACCCACTCTTTATAAAGCCATTGCTAAACATCCCAATCCCAGGGATCTGTACAGCAAAGAACTGGTAGAACAGGGAGTTCTTACCAAGGCCGATATTGTGCAAGCTGAAGCTGAATTTGACTCGGCATTGGAGAAGCAGTTGGATGCATCAAGAAAAGAGAAGAAGGTAAGCATTCAGCAATTTCTGGAAGCCCAATGGAAAGGAATGGAATATGCTGCCCCAGGGGATTTTGAAAAACCTTTGGAGACCGGTGTTCCGGCACGTACACTAAAGCGTATTGCCAAGCAATTACATTCCCTGCCCGAAGACCTGGTATTTTTCAAAAAGTCCATTAAACTGGTTGAAGACCGGGCCCAAATGATCAAAGAGAACCGTGTGGACTGGGCACTGGGCGAGTTGCTGGCTTATGGTTCCCTCCTGCTGGAAAATCACCCGGTAAGAATCAGCGGTCAGGATTCAATCCGGGGTACCTTCTCACATCGACATGCGGGAATGATATTGGAGGAGAAAACAGAAGTCTACTTTCCACTGAAATATATCGATAAAAAACAGGCTCCCTTCAATATCTATAACTCACCACTCAATGAGTATGGTGTACTTGGATTTGAATATGGCTACGCCATGTCATGTCCGCAAACCCTGACCATCTGGGAAGCCCAATTTGGGGACTTCATAAATGTTGCCCAGGTTATTCTTGACCAGTACATATCAAGCGCCGAAGAGAAATGGGGAGTCATGAATGGACTGGTCCTCTACCTCCCTCATGGATTCGAAGGACAGGGTCCTGAACACTCCAGTGCCCGCATCGAAAGATTCCTAAGCCTGGCAGCAGGATGCAACATGCATATTATCAATCCCACCACCCCGGGCAACCTCTTTCATGCATTGCGAAATCATATGAAGAAGAAATCCAGGGTACCCCTGGTGGTCTTCACACCCAAAAGCCTCTTACGCCATCCACTCTGTGTTTCAACAGTGGATGAACTTGAAACAGGTAAGTTTATGCCTGTCATTGACGATAGTGATAACGATCTGGATGAAGTACGCAGAGTAGTAATATGCAGCGGAAAAATCTATTATGATCTTCTCGCCAGGAAGCAGAAACTGGGTGCCAGGGACATCGCCCTGGTCCGGTTGGATCAGATTTTCCCCTTCCCCAAAAAAGAGATCGCCCGGATCCTGAAGAAATACTACAACAACATGCTCACCCTCTGGGTCCAGGAAGAACCTGAAAATATGGGAGCCTGGTATTTCATCCGCAATGCCCTGAAAGAGACAGAGGTGATTCCCATCACCCGCCAGCCTTCCGGAAGTCCGGCCACCGGCCTGTTCAAACTGCATGAAATCAGTCAGAACGAAATTATTGATAAGGTATTTCGGGAATGTACTTGCGATCTGTTAAATGTTTACTGTGGTCTGCAGTGCATGATTGGAAGCTCGCATACAGAGATTCTGAATCAACATTACTATTTCGAAAAAGAAAAATCCAAAACAAAGTAACATGGCCCTGGAGATAAAAATACCAAGTCCTGGTGAATCCATTACAGAAGTAGAACTGGCATCCTGGTTTGTGGAGGACGGTGCACTGGTTTCAAAAAATCAGGAGATTGGTGAGATTGAATCGGAGAAAGCTACCCTGCCCCTGATTGCCGTGGAGTCTGGACAGCTGAAGATCCTGATTCAGGCGGGAGAGACTGTAGAGGTGGGCGTGCTGGTAGCATCGATCGATACCAGTGTGGAGGTAAGTGATGTTCCTGCAAGCAAAGTAGCAGACCCGGCTCCTGTAGAGAATAAAGCTCCTGTAGAGAGTAAAATTCCTGTCCAAAAGACAAACGCGGAACAAAAACTCGTCAAAGTCACCCCGGTGGCCAAACAAATGATGGAAAAAGAGGGCCTCTCTGTGGAGGATATCCTCAAGGGTTTGAGAAAAATCAGTGCTGGAGATGTGAGACAGGTATTACAAGATAGAACCACCGCCAAGGTACCTGAGAGGGCAGTAAGTCCTTCCAGGGAACAGGAACGTAAAAAGGTGAGCCAGCTCAGAAAAAAAATCTCGGAAAGACTGGTTGCTGTCAACAATGAGACAGCCATGCTTACCACCTTCAATGAGGCAGGTATGAGTGCCATCATGACCATCCGAAAAAAATACCAGGAACAGTTTGTAGAGAAATATGGAATAAAGCTTGGCTTTATGTCCTTCTTCACCAAGGCGGTCACAGAGGCTCTCCGGCAGTTCCCTGCTGTCAACTCCTACCTGGATGGGGAAGAGGTGGTCTCACCCACTTACTGTGATATTGGTATTGCTGTGCAGACAGATAAAGGATTGATGGTACCGGTGATCAGAAATGCAGAAGCATTGAGCCTTGCTGAGTTGGAGCAGCAGATTGCCGATCTGGCTACCCGCGCCAGAAAAGCGCGGCTTAGCATCGAAGAAATGAGTGGAGGTACTTTCACCATATCGAACGGAGGCATTTATGGATCCATGCTCTCCACCCCGATTCTCAATCCACCCCAGTCAGGAATCCTGGGCATGCATAATATACTGGAACGACCTGTTGCCATTAAGGGAAAGGTGGAAGTCAGACCCATGATGTATATTGCACTGAGCTATGATCACAGGGTGATCGACGGGAAGGATTCGGTTGGTTTTTTAAAGACCCTAAAAGCCTTGCTGGAAGAACCGGTTCGTTTAATCTTTGGAGAACAGGCACCCGAGCAGTTCCTGCTTGAAATTTAACTACAGCCTAATAGTACTCTAGAAGACGAGTAATGGCAAACTCGGGAGTAATCTTCTCATCACCGGGATAGACCAGTCGAAGGGTCCAATTTCCATGCTCATCGAACTCAGAGTACTCATATAACTGAGTAGCTGATCTTGAACCGTCCAGTTCCTCCTGCCACATCTCCACCAGCAGGTTCTTTTCATAAACATGGTGAAGGATTACCTCACGGTTATTGACCACCTGCACCTGTCTTTCCATCCTTCCCTTTGAATCGTAATAGGAGGCCCCTTCATATCGAAGCTGCTCATTCTGCCATACTTCAAAATTGACCTGATCGTCAGAAACTCTAGCCATCATGGTCCGGGAAGCAAGCATCCTCTTGGTATGCTTCGGGGTCATATTAATCCAGGTATAATTCGACTCCTCCACTACCTCTCCATTTTCGCGTCTGGCTGTAGTCAGACTGGTTGTGTCGCCACAATCGCTCATGCTAAAAGCCTGAATGTACAAACCATCTGCATCATATTCCGTTACCCGGAAACCGTTGGCACACTCAATTCCTGCTACCCACTTCTCACTCTCATAGGTCGCATTGCACTGAAATTCCCTTGTTGACTTCACCGTTCCTTTTAGTCCATTGCGGTCAAGATCATTTGATCCACCTGAAGAACAGGATACCAGAACAGCAAGAAGGAACATCACCAGGAAACTAGAGAGAGACTTCATATGAGGACAGTTTTGTAATTAAAAACCCAAAAGTAACTGTTCCCATCCACAATCACAAAAGTAGCAGCTACTGGCCATTAATATATCCAAGTACCTGCTCTACCATAGCCTTTTCTTCCTGGGTGGAAGCAAGGGATTCGGCTTTTGAAAAAGACTCCTTTGCATTGACCCCTTCTTTAAGGAAGAAGAATACCATCCCCTGATAGAAATAGTAATCAAAATGCTCTTCAAGCTCGATGCATGCAGCATACCACTCAAGCTCTTTCTTAAGCAACTGCTCCGTCTGGTATTGCTGATCCATATCTGTAATCTGGGATGCTGCACCATAAAGCCAGCGATGATCATCCTTGCGATCCGAGACAAAGCGCTTATCAACGTAGGAGATTAATTCATCAGTCTTGTTCGTATAGTAATAGTACTGAATGAAGGGAAGCGACCTCAGATCCCAGGATATGGTCTCAAGCTCCACCAGTGGAGCCAATTCGTTGGCCATCTTGCTTATCAGGTCGATTCGGTCCTCATCAACCGCCTTCACCAGGGTATTGTTATAGATTTTCTCCATGGCCAGCATATAATCCTCCCCCAGTATCCTTCTCAAGCGGTCCGGATCTGAAGAAAATTCCTCCCACCACGTATCATCCAGGTCCATATAAAAAGCCACCACCCTCATATCATCATCCGAAAGTTTCGATTTAGCCTCCATCACCTGATCCATATATTCAGATGCAAGCCTGTCGGCCTCCTCCTGGTTTCCCATATCCCGAACTACAGTAATATAGTCGGCAAATCCTTCAGCATCCAGGGTGCCCTTCTGGTATTGGGCACGGTAGGTCTTTACTTTCTTGTGCCCATCTACTACTGATTTCAAGTTAGTTACGAGTTCTCCAGCAGGTGTAAAGCCGACAATATTACTCACCCGTTCGCCATCATCACTGAAAATGAACATACTGGGGTAACCCTCCAATTGTTGCTCAGAGGCATAGATGCGACCGAAATCCGACTCCCCGTCCATCCTTACACTCAGATAATGGGCATTCATATAGTCTGCCACCGCCGGATCCGTATAAACCTCACTATCCATCATTTTACAGGGTCCGCACCAGGTAGCGTAAACATCCACGAAAAGCATTAACATCCCGTCTGATGCTTTCTTCTTTGCAGCCTTCATCTGCTCAAGAGTTTCCACTTCTATAAATTCAACCTGCGACTTCACAGTCAGCGGAGCAATAAACAGAAGCAGTAAAAGGATGTTGGATTCTATTTTCATAGGATTATGGAATATTAGACAATAACGGAAAATAAGGATCTTTGTTATGGAAATCAGTCCAGAACCCCGCAATCATTCAACAGCTCCAGGTAGATGATTGACTCGTTCTCCCAGCATACCTCATAAGCTGCCTTGTGGAGAGCCTCCATCCAGGCACCTCCGGCCCTCTCCTTCAGCATATACCTGATACGGCCTGCAAGTTTTTCCGGATCCCGCACTTTGCATGCAATACCTACGCCGTATGAATCAACAATTCTGCTCATCTCCGGAAGTGCCGAGCAAAGTACCGGCACTCTGCATTGTATATAGTCAAATATTTTGTTGGGCAGTGAATAACGATAATTCAGTCCCAGGTCCTCCTCCAGCGATATCCCCAGGTCGGCCTTCAAGGTAAACGCTCTTAGATCCTCTGGCAACATCCTTCCCTTGAATTCTACCCGGTCGCTCAACTTTTTTTGTTCCACCCGTCGTTTCAGCTCATCCTCAATATCACCCGTTCCCACCACAAGGAGTCGAACATTATGAAGATGGTGCATGGCATCTATCATTAACTCCAGGCCCCTTCCCACATTCAG
>QMPQ01000173.1 GCA_003648635.1 Bacteroidota bacterium
AAAGGAATAGCAACACCAGAAGAGTTCCGTCAGTTCTGTTCGGTAACGGTGCCACTGGTGCGCCTGCCTTCCCAGACCTTCAAAGCAGGGGACGATTTTATTGTGCCGGTAGAAGTGCGTCATCACGGGGCAACAGACCTCTATGGAAGTGAGTGGAGTTGGCGAATAACTGATCAGGAGGGTAAGGAGATTGAAGGGGGAATCCTTTGTACCTATGATGTTCCCACCGGTGCGCTTACAGCACTGGGGAGCGTCCGAATGCAGCTGCCCTTACTAGAGGAGCCGGCAGAACTCACTTTGCAGGTCTGGATGGAAAACAGCCAGGTGAAGAACCAGTGGCTCTTCTGGGTATATCCTGCCATTGAAAGCTCGGAGGTACCTTCGGATGTTCTGATCGCCGGAGAGTGGACTCCCGAAGTAAAAAAGAGGCTTAAATCCGGAGGCAAGGTTCTGCTTACCCCGGCAAAAGAAGATATTCAAAGTCCGGTCGACATTCGCTTTGGAACTGTATTTTGGGGCCGCGGACTTTTCCCTGATCAGCTTCGACCCATGGGCATCTATTGCGATCCAGGTCAGCCGGCCCTGGCTCAGTTCCCAACCCGGAAATATTCCGGTTGGCAATGGTACGATCTGCTAACAGAGACTTACGCCCTGACTTTAAATGACCTGCCTTTTGAATATGAACCCGTGGTGTATATCATTGACGATTTCAATGAGAGCCATCGCCTTGGGGTACTTATGGAAGCCAGGGTGGGCAAGGGACGTTTAATCGTCAGTACGATGAATCTGGGTATGGAGGGGGAGCGCAGCCTGGCCCAGGAGCAGATGCTGAAGAGTTTGATGGATTATGCAGGAGGTGATGCTTTCAAACCTGCACAATCCCTCAGCATGAAGCAGATGGATGCACTACTCCTGTCCGCGGTGGACTAACGATGGGGCTGTAGCTATGAAATTATTCCAATGTTGCTAGTGCCAAAATGTGCAAGAAAAGGAGCAGAAAAGGTATTTCCCAGTGATGGTGTATTGTTGAAATTTGTTAATATCTAAAAAATGCTAACGAATAAGGGACTCAGCTTCAAGAATACACCAGACAGATTCAATTATGAATTTTAGGACAATTCCCAGGAGAATCTTTGCCGAAGCATACCTTGTTTTACGCCAGTCTTACATAAAATATAGGAGGAACAAATGATGAAAAAAAGGTGGATTTGTTTTGCAGCTATTATATTGCTCGTGACGATGGTTTTTGCACAGACCGGAGCGCTCAAATCAGGGGAAGAATTACCAGCTCCTACACATGCTGACGTGGCCTATGGACCAGATTCCATGAATGTTATGGATTTATGGCTGGTACCTTCCGAGACTCCTACTCCTTTATTGGTTTTCATTCATGGAGGAGGATTCAGGGGCGGGGATAAAAGAAAGTTTAGCAGTGAGCTGATCAAAAAAATGCAAAGTGAGGGAATCTCTGTAGCATCAATAAATTATCGTCTTACCGAAGAGGGACTTTTTGCCGAAGGAGAAAACATGTATCCGGCTCCCATGTACGATGGAGCAAGGGCGCTTCAGTTTTTAAGATATAATGCCTCACAGTATAACCTGGACAAAACAAAGTTTGCTGCTACTGGCGGTTCTGCAGGAGGGTGTATGCTAATGTGGCTGGGCTTCCATCCTGATCTGGCACAAGCTGATCATACGGATCCCGTACTTCGGGAGTCATCCCGACTTCAGGTTCTCGCACCAAGAGGCGGCCAAACTAGCGTTCATGGTCCGACGCTGTTGAAATGGTTCGAAGTAAACTCACTGAACCTGAGTAGAAGAAAAGGAATAATACAAAGTTCGAGCGAAAGAATCCCGACTGCTAAACAATTTGCTCTTAGTTTGGACGCTTCTCCAATCACTCATCTGACACCGGATGATCCACCAATTTACCTTCTTTATAACAGTCCAAACGATGCCGTAGATGAGAAAACCCTATGGGGTACATGGGTACATCACCCAATGTTAGGAATCAAACTCAAAGAAGCAATGGACGAGCTGGGCATGGAGTGTTATTTGCAATATACAGGAGGACCTTCAGTCACAGCTTATGAATCCCAGCAGGATTTCGTCATTCGCAAACTGAAATCCCTGCCAGAGGATACAACCAGGGGTAAGCTGCAAGCCGATGTGGCAATGAAATGGAAGACGTCAGGCTTCAGACAGGCCAACAGCATGGGTGGCCGTGAAGCGGCGATTTCGAAAAGCGGGAAGTTTCGCGTTTTCTTGTTAATGGGGCAATCCAATATGCAGGGCGCCGCCGATGGTACAAGAAAAGACCTCGCGGAAGCGTATTATGACAGATTCAATCAGCTTATTTCGGACCTGCGCACAGACCTTGGCACACCGGA
Source organism: Bacteroidota bacterium (assembly GCA_003648635.1). Lineage (GTDB taxonomy): Bacteria > Bacteroidota > Bacteroidia > Bacteroidales. The sequence goes on from QMPQ01000173.1 coordinate 2,391, forward strand.
CCTGCCCGTATTTGTTCCTGTGTACGCGAACGATGAGGATCTGCTTAAAATTATTCTGTCTTCCATGACTGAAGAGGACTTGCTCAAAGCTGTTATGTCCTATCTATATGACAAAGACCCGTCCGAACTTAGGAAGTCGATAGGCAAACGGCTGTATTTTGCAAAGGTCCTCATGGCACAAAACAGGGCAGGTCGGGAGATCCCCAATGTAATCACTCTCTATCCGGGTAAGTTGCCCACCGGGGAGGACGGAGTCCATTTCAGCTCCGAGGGCTATATCATGCTCGGGAAGATCACGGCTTCTTCGGTTGAAGAATACCACAAAGCAAAAGAGTAGCTGTTGGACTTGGACCAATACAACTTTTCGACCAATTTGATAATAAATATCATATAGAATATGACAAATGGAATTTTCAATTACCTGATCCTACTATCAGCGGCACTTGTTCTTAATAGTTGTAAGGAAAACAACGATTTTAACTATGAGAACAAATACTACAAGCTTACCCTGAGCAAAGTAAACGGGGCAATCGAATCCATTGAAAAAAATGGTAAAAATATGATTGCCATGGGCAATGCTGAAAATGCCCTGTTTGAAATATGTTTCCGTGATACTGCCAAAGGAGGTGAGGTAGTTAGAGCAAACAGTGCTCAGGCCAAGGCTTGTGATATCAGGCAAACTAAAAATACAATCACCATATCCTATGATCAGTTTGAAGGATTTGATCTTTCGGCGGTTGTAACTGTGGATGTTTCGAAAGATTCCCCATTTATGAAATGGAACATTACGGTGGACAATCATACGCCATTTCTGATGGATTATATTGATTTTCCTAATGTTGTCGTACCTGATGACCTGGTGGGTACGGGGGGTACGGGGGGTGACTCCCGAATTTTCTGGCCTGCCCAGGAAGGGGTTGTCATCGAAGACATCAACATAAGGGAGGGCGGCATCCGAAAATACCGGCCCATAGAATACCCGAATCTCCTGGGCTGGATCGGCATCTACCCTTCTTCGGCACAAACACAGTTTATGGCTTATTATTCGCCCGATGGCGGTTTATATATGGCAAGCCACGACGACAACTTCAACGCCAAGGGGATTGAATTTCATAAGGAAGGCGAAAGTGGTATCAAGCTGGAATATCACCTGTTTACCACCGGTGCCGGCAGGGGAAAATATAAACTGCCCTACGATATAGTGATTGGTACATTTGAGGGTGACTGGTACGATGCTGCTGATATTTACCGTGAGTGGGTCGAATCGTCCAGCATCTCTTACCCTCCAAAAATAGTTGATAACAACGATCTTCCGGAGTGGTATTTTGAATCCCCTGTGGTGGTCACCTACCCGGTTCGTGGGCACAGGGACATGGGGGATATGACCCCCAATGAGCTTTATCCCTATACCAATGCACTGCCGTTCCTTGATGAACTGAGCGAGGCCTTCGACAGCAGGGTGATGTCCCTTTTAATGCACTGGGAAGGATCGGCCCCATGGGCCCCGCCTTACGCATGGCCTCCATACGGTGACCAGGAAAACTTCAAGCAGTTTGTCAGGGGATTACACGAGGGTGGAAACTATATTGGACTGTACGCAAGTGGCATCGGATATACCCTGCGCAGCAATACAGATACGACTTTCAATAGATATGAGGAGTTTGAGAACCTGGGCCTGGAAAAGATCATGAAGAAGGCGCCGGATGGGGGGTATTCTTCAAGGAACGTATGCGCAGCGCCCCATGCCCAGCGGCTTGGTTATGATATGTGCCCGACCAATGATTTTGTGAAAGAGGTGGTGATCGACCAGGTTTCCGGGATGGTAGAGGAGGGAAATGTGGATTACATCCAGTATTTCGACCAGAATCTTGGAGGCGCCTGTTACGGATGCTACAGCACGGAACACGGACATGGCTATGGTCCGGGATCATGGCAAAGTGAGGCCATGGTAGATATCTACAAGGCAATCATGCCCATCCTCAGGTCCTCGGAACGGAAGCCCCTGCTGGGCTGCGAAGCTGCCGCCGCGGAACCTTTTTATCCCTATCTCTTGTTTAACGATAACCGGTCCACCATCAATCTTGGATTTGGTACCCCGGTACCCGCCTACCAGTATATCAACCACGAATATATCAATGGATTTATGGGCAACCAGAATTCCCTTAGAGGTACTGTTGATATTGAGAAAAGTCCACTGAATATGCTGCAGCGTCTGGCTTATTCATTCACGGCTGGTGATATGTTCACCGTCATCCTTCGTGGGAACGGCGATATGATAGAGGCCTGGGGTAGAGCATGGGAAGCTGACATTCCCGATCAAACACATATGAAAACGCTGATTAAGAACCTGAATGCATGGAGGGTAAAGACAGGAAAAGACTTCCTGGTAAGCGGACGGATGATAAAGCCCTTGCCTTTTGAAGGTTCCAGAAATATTCCCATGGTCAGTAAAAGCAATGGGCTTCCCATCAATTTCCCATCTGTATTTACCTCTAACTGGCAAAGTCAGGATAACCGGAATGCCCAGTTTTTTGTCAATTACCTTGCTGAAAAACAGAAAATAGTATTGAATGCAGAAGATTTGAAAAATGTAAAGATTTTCAGGGATGCAGAAGATAAAACAGGTGTTGAAAAGAGTGATGAAATGATCGAAATTGAAATCCCTCCCTTTAGTGCAGTTATGATTCTATACCAAAAACTGTAGTACGAAAAAGAAAAGCAAAGTATCCCGACGCTCATTTTTAGGTACAAGTGCTGTATTAGCGACAGGTATGGTCGCACCGGCTGTGGCAGCCAAAAATCCAGGCGATGCGGAACTTTCTATGGAAAGCCAGAACGATTTGCTTGCTTCAACCTTTGAGTCGCAAACCGGGAAAGGTGTATTTCGAAGTTCATAGCAATCCAACCATTGATGTGGTAGACGTGGCCGGGGCCTTAGAACTGGCTCACAACGGGGGTGCTCTTGTAATAGTGGATAATACCTTTCTTACACCTTACCTGATCCAACCTCTTGCCCTGGGAGCCGATATTGTCATTCACAGTGCAACAAAGTATATGATGGGGCATGGCAATGGCATGGTCGGCATTAGCTGCGGACCGGAAAAATTGCTTAAGCCGGTGAAGAGCATCCGTAAATATGTGGGTGGGATCATGGCACCATTTAATGCCTTCCTGTTGCATCCGGGCTATGAGGTGGCTAAAAAGCAGGTGAAAGGCTTTGGCGGAATGATGGGGATTGAGCTGGCAGGAGATAGAAAACTGACTTCTTTAGAAACCATAAGAGAGAAGACCAGCCTGGGGGATGTGAGTTCTTTGCTGGTTACAGGATTCATCGAGCAAGAACGAAGAGGAATTCCTGCAAACTATTACCGGATGTCAGTAGGCATTGAAGATTCTGAGGATATCATCTCAGATCTGAAACAGACATTGGATAATATCTGATTTCGCATTTGGATAGAAGTCTAATTGTCGTATCAAATTGAATCATATCGTATCAAAAATATCGGATATTTATCGAATAAAAACGGATCATATCGTATCACGAGGTGAAAAATCAGTACATTTGTTATATGGAAAATCTGGTGCATACTTTTAAGATAAATATTGATTGGAATCTGATTAATCTGATTAGTCAAATTGATAGGTTTGATGCTTCATGGACAACAGTCGAGAAAAAAGAAGGACAAAGTTTAAAACAATTGAAATCAATAGCAACAGTTCGTAGCGTTGGTGCATCAACTCGGATTGAAGGCTCAAAAATGTCAGACGAAGAAGTTGAGGTGTTGCTTAAAGAGATTGATATTATAAAGATTGAAGATAGAGATTCTCAGGAAGTAGTAGGATATTTTGAAGTATTAGATATCATATCTGACTCTTTTGAAAATATTGGAATAAACGAAAATGAGTTAAAAAATCTCCATAATATTTTGCTTAAACACAGCAAAAAGGATGAATGGCATAAAGGAAATTATAAACAACACAATAACGCTGTGGAGGCGAAACTACCTGATGGAACAAGAGAAATAATATTTCAAACAACAGAAGCTGGATTTCCGACCCAGGATGCCATGAGGCAATTAATTGAATGGTATCAAAATGACAGTGAAACGCACCCTCTTGTAAAATGTGCTTTATTTGCTTACGACTTTGTGAGCATTCACCCATTTCAAGATGGAAATGGTAGGCTCAGCAGGTTGATTTCAAATTTATTATTATTAAAGCAGGGATATAAATGGATTCAATACGTCAGTTTTGAACACGAAATTGAAAGTAGAAAAGCAGAATATTATCGGGTCTTAAGAAGTTGTCAGGCTCAACGACCAAATGAAGATGTAACAGAATGGATTTCTTTTTTCTTTAGTGCACTTGGAAACATACAACAGCAGTTATTAGAAAAACTTGAAGTAAATGGAATTGATACAAATTTATCTCCACGAGAAAAATCAATATTAACTTTCGTAGAAAATCATGCTGGTTGTAAGTCGGGAGAAATATCGAAGAAATTAGGAATACCAAGTCCAACGGTGAAAAGAATTCTGCCAGGGTTGTTAGCATTGAACCTAATAGAAAAACACGGAAGTGGACCAGGAACAAACTATTCTATAAAATGACAAAATAAATCTTAATCCCGTTTACTTTCATCCAATCCCCCAATTCATTCAGTCGGTCTGATTGGATAGCGGGGATCGTGCCGCCGGATTTAGGCCCACTGTTGATGAACAGGTTACCGTTTTAATTTACGAAGGCAATTCCCTCTATTGTTTTAAGCTCTGTGGAGGACATAGTAAACCTTTTCTCAATATTTTTGTTTTTTACTAAAGACATAATAAAATGGAAAGAAGAGATTTTTTAGCCAAATCAGTTCTTGCCGGAGGAGGGTTATACTCCCTGGGGCTGAAGAGTGCAGGTGCAATCAGCATCAGCAAGGAGAATCCCATGCCCATGCAGATTCTGGGGCGTACGGGCGAAAAAGTATCCATGATAGGGATCGGCGGTGGACATTGGTGGCGCGAACCTCGAACTGAGGAAGATATCAAGACTCTTCTCGACCGGGCCCTGGAGGCCGGGATAAACTATGTGGATATGGCCCCGAATTATGGCGACCAGGAATCTGAAAAAAGGTTGGGGGCAGCCATGAAGGGAAAACGGGATAGGGTATTCCTGGTAAATAAAACCGAAGCATCCTCCTACAAGGGAACATGGGAATTGCTTGAGCAGAGCCTGGATAACCTTCAGACAGATTATATCGATCTACTTCATCTACATAGTATTGGTAACACAGAACGTTGGACGGATTTAGAGCTGGCATTCAGCAAGACAGGTGCCATGGAGGCACTGAGAGAGGCAAAAAAGAAGGGGATGATCCACTACATAGGTGCCACGGCCCACCACTGGCCCAGCCGCATGCACTACGTCAT
>QMPQ01000174.1 GCA_003648635.1 Bacteroidota bacterium
TGCTTTTCACCGTTCGAGGTCAGGCTGTACTGAATACGGAGTTCGGCACTGCAAAACATTTCCCCCTGCAGAGAGCTTTTCTCCGGTAGGTCCTGCACCACCGCCACTACTTCCACATCGTGTTCGTGTGAGATATTCAGGATTTCGCCGATGGGATTGACTTCCCCAAATATTTTCTTGGCACCGCTTTCAGTGAGTACGGCCTGGTGAGGATCCCGGAACAGGGCTTCTCTTTGACCTGCCACTACCGGAAGAGAAAAAACCCGAAAAAACCCGGAATCGGTATGCAACACTCTCAGATCAGTGTTTTGTTTTTTGTACAGGATTGGACTGTTACCAAAAACCACTTTTGTTGCAGTTTTTATCTGGGGGAACTCACTAAGCAATTTGTCCCTGGCCTGTTCCGGAATGTAGGCCGAATGATCATTGCTCAGAATCCGGTAAATCTGTCCCACTTCCGGAATAGACTGATCGTATTGTTTTTCAGAACGGATAAAAGAGAGCAGCAATACCACCACGGCCAGACTAAGCGAGAAACCACCGATGGATATCAGGGAGAATACTTTGTTCCTGGACAGGATCCTGTAATAGATACTTAGTGCTTTCATCTCATCACCTGTTCCAGGTAACCCATCACAAAGACTGCCGGAGCGTTCCAGTTAAGACATACCTCGTTGGAAGCGTAGCTATCCTGAAGATCTACAAATGATTTGGCCGGGTAGTCGGAAGCATACTCCACGTGCTGACTGTCCTGCTTATCTTTATTGGGTCCGCCCAGGATAAAACCGGGGACCGGCTCATCAATGGCATCGGCACCACTGGGACGATGGTGTGGGAACATGACCTGTTTTGATCCGAATCCGGTAAGGAAACTATAGCCGGTGGCATTTTTCCCAAAGATATAGTCGGTATTCCGGAGGGCACCATCCAGGTATTTTTGTTCTCCTGTCAGGTGATGGGCAATGCAAAGTATCATGGCCTGATTCAGTACATCACTGTTGGATCCCCATTCAAAATGATCTATACTGATGCCATAGGGAATGGATTCGATTTTTGCCAGGATCTCATCGGAAAGAGCCAGGTGTTTTTCGGTCAGCGATTCGGTCAGCTTGTCATTAATTAGCAGGCTATGAAAGCCCATATTTCTGATAAAGAATTTCCAGCTGTTGGTTATTTGATGTATATAAGGCTGATCATATTGGGTCAGTGCGTCAAGATAGTTCTCTTTTCCGGTGGAGATATAGAGTTCGGCTGCGGCCCAGTAAAAATCGTCACTGAATTCATCATCGCCATATTGTCCGGTGACCACATCCTCCGGATTTCTATATGGGACATCACTGTTTTCCACGGCCCAATCCCAGGCACTTTCAGCTGCTACCAGGGCTTCGGATGAAAAGGCAGGATCAATGTCGGCATATACCCTGGAGGCCTGTGCCATGACAGCAGCAAATGTGAGACTGGAGAAGGTTCCCTTACCTATGATATAGCGATCCAGGTCATAGGCCTCAGGCATAATGAATGGGCCAAATGTAAGCGCTGTAAGTTTATGATATACCCCCCCGTCATCGTCCTGCATAGTAATAACCCAGTCCAGTTCATAGCGGATCTCATCAAGCAGATCGCGGATGCCATTGCCACTTTCAGGAATATTAAGCTGATCAGTTGGAATAGCATCTGGCACCATCTCCAGCAGATTGAGCATTTGCCCTACAGTGATGGCCGCATTTACCACATATTTACCATAGTCACCAGCATCATACCATCCTCCGGGAGAATCTAACAGGCCCTCTTCCTTCCCTGTAGAAGGATGATAGAAACAGTGGTCATCAGGATGGCCTGAAGCTCTTTTATAGATACCTCCATACTGCTCCTCAATGGCCATGGAGGCTCGCTGGAAATAGAAACTCTTGATGGAGGCATTCAGGGCTGCTTCATAAACCCAGGGGACGATATAAAATGGAGAAGTGGTGATCCCGGTGTTTAACTGTATATAAAATGTCCCTGCTTTGGTCAATATAGAAAAATCACCCTGCAGCACATGTTCTCCGGAAGCCTCCCAGTTACCTTTCTCGATCAATTCTCCTTCTAAGACAATTTTACCCCTGTCATTCAAGATCTGAAAGGAGGAGGCCTCATAATCTGCTACCACAAACTCTTTTATTGAATGGGGATAGTAGCCTACCTGGTTATAGCGGATGTTTTGATTCTTATCCGGCAATTGTTCCGGTGCAATTGTCTTACAACTGGAGAGAATTATGGCAAATATGGCAAAAATTGCCACGGGCAAAAGAAATATCTTCATGGTCAGGGTCAGTTAAGATGCAACTTGAGAAGATTAAAGGTAAATGTAATTATTTAGTCGAAAGTTCAGGCTGGAATGGTTTATAAGGATAGATGTTCGGAGTTATCACAGTTCCTGTTGTTAGGATTAGTGGAAATTCAGATCCGGGATTAAATACTATCTCCAGCAGCGCTCCTTTATATGCACTTTCAGGTGACGAAATGGGGATGGCATAGTTGCCGCTTGCACTGATTTCAAGTGTCTCCATCTTCCAGGCTTCCTCTCCAACCACATAGAGTTTAAAGTCCCTGGCATTCTCACTGATTGCTTCCCAAAGTCGAATCTGGTAGTCAATTCCAGGGTCCACCTCAGCGTAAATAGTATCCTTACTAATACTCCACTTGAAATCCGGAATTTTTGTATCTGTGATGGTGCTATGATAGAAGGAAACCAGGTTCACAGGCAGGTAGGAGCCATGCAATCCGTGGCCCACATTGGGGACATATTGCAGGTAATTCTCTCCCTGCAGGTCATTCCAGTAGAATTTCCAGGAATCGGTAACAAAAAACTCATCGCAGGTGGCATTGATCAGGAGCTTGGGCATGGTCAGGCGCTCCAGGAACTGGTAAGGCTCAACCAGCTCAAGCATGGCCAGGAATTCATTTGTTTCTATCCAGTTCATGATGCCTAGATTCTTATAATCATCAATGGCCGGGGCCCATTCGCCGTAACATTGCCAGTGATGTTGAAAGGAGGGGACCACATTAAGCAGATCAATTACAACAGGAGCAATACCCATCACCCGATCATCAACAGCTGCAACAGTCCAGGTAGTCCATCCCCTTTTGGAGGCTCCGGCCACAAAGAACTCTTGCACCTCCTTATGATTGATAGCGCAGACTTCCTGGACCACATCCATGGCCCTGACCACCGCCCTGGTCATGGGAAAGCGTGCAAGCCATTCCTGCAAATCTTCAGTGGCGCCTCCCTCCAAAAACTGTAACCAGCCAAAGGCGATCAGTGCATCTTCAAAAACACCTTCTTCCTTATCTCCTTTGAAGTCGATTGGCTGAAAGGGGATATTGCTGATATGAGATACAACTGATCCTGTAGCTAATGCCGCCTGTATCATCTCTTCATTGGCAGCAATGGGAATAGTATCACCTCTCCAGCCACCCCCGATAAGCATCAGAGATTCTGTTTCCTGTACATCATCAGGTACCACCATTGTCAGCCAGTGCCACCATTCGGGTTCATCCACTTCCTCATGAGTGAACCAGGTTCCGGATACCATGTATATCCTGTACTCGGTCCATGAATCTCCCTTAATAGTTTCAACGATCTCATAGCGAAAGGCTTTGTCTTCGGTCTCCACATAAGCTTTCAGGGGGAAGGAGGGTTCGGAGGTTGTAGTCTTCTGTTCCGGGCTTTTGCAGGCAGCCAGAAGGATTAATGCAGAAAAGGCAATCAGGATCTGTTTCATTGTTGTGGTTTAGGGTGAGTACAGCAAGTTATGAAATATTGTACTTTGATTGGCAGAGTATTATTTCTTAGTTTTATACATTACCAAAAAACTACAACTATGACATTTCTTTTTCTTTTCGGAGGTGGTATTATCATCACTCTTCTTGTAATCCTTTTTATTTTTCTGCTTCCTCTGCTGGCCCTGATCTCTGCCTTAATGAGTGATTTCCCCGGAAATGAAAAGATCCTCTGGGTACTGATTATTCTCTTGCTTCCCTTCCTGGGATCGGTGCTCTATTTTTTGATTGGAAGAAATCAGCGGACCAATAGGTAGTTAATATCTTTTGTGGCTACTCTTTGGAAGGACTATTCTATTTTAACTGGCCCAAAGTATTTGTCCAACCAGGCCAAAGATTCGTTAATCAGATCTGGCATCGGGGCGCCATGTACATGTTCATACAAAATCCAGTTTTTATCTTCCTCCGGGGTGCCCAGGAAATCATAAAAGGCCTGTTGCGTTTCCAGGGTGAAATCAAAATCGTATTTCCCGTTCATCATCAGCATGGGGATCCTGATCCGGGGTAGATAGGTGATCTGATCGTATTCCGGATTTTCTCCGCCTGAAAGCACCCCGAAGGCTATTAAAATACCTGCCTTCACCCGGTCCTCAATGGCCAGCACATAGGGGGCCACAAATCCTCCCCAGCTTGAGCCAAGATAGGCTAGTTTCTCATTTTCTATATCCTCCCTGCTTTGTAGGTAGTCACAGGCGATCTGAAAATCAATCATCATGTAGGTAAATTGTACCAGCCTGGTCTGCAGATTATTGGGGACAGAACTCCTCCTACCAAAGGTCCCGTAGTAGACCGGCCAGACAAAGGCCCTGCCGCTTTTCATCAGGAAATCGAATGAGGCGCCCATGGTAATGTCCTCCAGAGCATCCAAATACAATACATCTATCCATGGCCAGAATATTACGGTCTGAAATGGAGGGTCACTGTTCTTTGGAAGATAGATCAGGATCTGCAGCGGCAAATCTTCATATGGAACATCCACAAACACCGATTCAAGGGTCCAGTCAGTGGAATCGATGCGTTCGCTTACTTCTGGATTCAGATTCGACTTTTCATAATTGTATCTGCTTTTAAATACGTCAAATACCTCATCCGAAACAGGTTTGGTCGCAGAAAAATCGCGAATGGGATTTGGATTGGGACCGGTCAATTCATGCCTCAGGGTGTCGTTGATATACCGGATGCCCCTGAAACCAACCCGATCGCTTCGTGTCCAGGGAGAAATGTAGTAGATATCTGTATAAAAATAGCTGGGCTCCCGCCAATTTCCCCCCAGGATGGCCCGCTGGTCTTCCCTGGCATTGAAGTTCCACTCGGAAACATTGCCAGGCAGGTCATAGGTGCCAAAACGTGTCATATTGGGATTGGCTCCCACGGGTTTCGGCGAGTTGCTCTCGAAGCTGCCATACTTTACCAGTTCAGGAGCAGCAAGGAGCTCTGACAGGTAGTACCAGTGGTAGATGGTTGGAAGATCCTTTTCCATAAACCTGGCACAGGCTGCTGCTTCAAACCAGCTGATCCCAGATAGGGGCCATTGTTCCTGTCCCTCTGGAAATTCACCCATAATCCACCCGGCGGGCCCGGGCTGCCCGGTCTGATCCCGGAAGCGATCCATGGCAAGTTCCCAGCTCAGGGTATCGTTATTTTCCACAAAGGGGTAGATCCAGTAGGAGGGGTCTTCATATCCCCCCGCATCTACAAAGGATTTGTACTGGAGGTTGCTTACCTCGTACCGGTCCACCCAAAAATCTCCAGCCGTTCTCTTAGGCAGGGAACCCGTTTTAAACCAATCCCCTGTGAATCCCGAAGCAAATACCATCCCATCGGGAACTTCTTCTGATTTGTGTAATTGGTAATGCCTGGGTTCGAATTCATCAAGGTAGCCAAAGGAAGAGTAGATGATATCATATTGGTTCACAAAGCCGGGGTTCTCCAGCTTAATTTGTGATAATCCCCTGGGAATCGCAACGTCTTCCAGGGGGCTGTTCCCGAGGAAATACCAGGCAGTATCCTGGCCCCCGTAGGATCTTGCATAAATGGCTACTTCCCTGGGATCAGTACTTATGCTGACTTTTACAGTAATTTCATTCCAAAGCTGATGGAACTCCGCCTGGTCCCGCAACATCCGTTTGAGTTTCTGTGCTTCTTGAAAGACCTTCCAGTTTTGAATCCCATCAGACTCTGTAATCTGCTTCATATTTTCCTTAATGCTGGGGAGAGTCACTCGCAGGGCCTGTTCCATCCGTGATTGATGCTGATACCGGAGTCCCAAAGAAATCACTGCAGCTGTCACAATCAATACGGCAGGGATTACGATTCGCCTTCTTTTGAATGAGAATGTTGATTTCCGAATTTCACGGGTGCCGGTTTGACGACTTACGTACCAGGCCAGGAATAAAGCCACTGGCAGCAATGCCAGCAGAACAATAAGCAGAATCTTACGAGCATGTTCATTCAGACCGAAATTCTCTATTAGATAATCGGTTATTTCCAACACGATCCATCCTCCACTTACGAAGATGACCAGAGTTTGAAGGATGGGATTGTTTAGAATCTGTTTGATTTTGTTGGGAGATTCGTTCATGTCGGAGCGATGTTTATTATTTGCAATTTACGCCTCAATTGATTATGAGTCAAGTGCTAAAGATTTATACCTTGCAGGTATGTCCAAAGACAGTACATATGGCCTGAAAAAATCGCTGGGCTACTTTTCCCTGACCAATATTGTGGTGGGGGATATGATTGGTGCAGGGATCTTTACCACCTCGGGCTTGCTGCTGGCACAACTTCACGATCCAAAATTATTGCTGCTCCTCTGGGTGATTGGCGGTCTGATTGCTCTGTGTGGTGCCCTGAGCTACAGTGAACTGGGAGCAAAGTTCCCCAGGGCGGGAGGTGAATATGCTTTTCTTTCAGAGCTTTTCTCTCCGCTGGCCGGCTTTTTAAGTGGTTGGGTATCTTTCTTTGTAGGTTTTACAGCTCCTGTTGCTGCCTCGTCACTGGCTTTCAGTGAATACCTGGTCCGGACCCTGCCTGATGGGGATGCTTTGGAGCATATCGTACTCATTAAGAAGGCTATTGCCGTTGGAATTATCCTGGTCTTTACCATCATTCACTATTTTGGACTGAAATCAGGATCTAAGGTGCAGAATTTGCTCACCATACTGAAAGTTGGCCTTATCCTGATTCTCGTGGTCGTAGGATTTGTCTTCGGGGAAGGTAGCTTTGAGCATTTCAATGTTCAAATAAAGGTAGCTGAAGGATGGGCCGGATTTAAAACCATGGGGCTTGCCCTGATGTGGATCATGTTTGCCTATAGTGGTTGGAACGCCTCCACCTATGTGGGTTCTGAGGTCCTGAACCCGGTAAAAAATATTCCCCGTTCATTAATTACCGGCACCCTGTTTGTAACCCTTATCTACGTAGCCCTGAATACGCTTTATGTATACGCGGTCCCTGCCGGGGAGATGAAGGGTGTGATATCCATCGGGGGACTGACAGCCAATCATCTTTTTAACCGCACCCTGGATCAATTTTTCTCCCTCTTCATTGCTGTGATCCTGCTCTCGGCCATCTCTGTGCTGACCATCATTGGTCCACGGGTTTACTATGCCATGGCAGAATCGGGTCATTTCTTTGGGATCGCCAAGCGCATCAATCGCTCCAATGTTCCCGGGATCTCCATATTGCTGCAGAGTGGGCTTGCCATTGTTTTTGTGATGTCAGGCACTTTTGAACAAATTATTACCCTGCTCAGTTTTTCACTGGGCATTTTTCCGATCCTGGCAGTATGGGGTGTTTTTAAGCTTCGGTCGAAAGGACAATCGGAATTAAAGACCCCCTGGTATCCGGTTCCGCAAATACTGTTTATTCTCTTTTCACTTGCGATTCTTGTGTTGGCTTTCCTGGAGCGACCGGTAGAGTCGTCTATCGCTCTGGGGATAATCCTGGTTGGAATCCCAGCCTATTATCTGCTGAAAAGAAA
>QMPQ01000175.1 GCA_003648635.1 Bacteroidota bacterium
AGATGGTTTCAGGAGGAGAATCCAACGGATTCCTTTGCACTGATCCTTAGTGAATCGGCTGTGAGGGCATTGAACTTTGATGATCCTCTGAACAAACGCTTGTATACCCAGTTTGGTGAAGAGAGAAGGGATCCAAGCCCCATCATTGGAGTGGTTAAAGATTTTCATTTTCAGTCGCTGCACCAGGAGATCAGACCCCTGATTATAAAATTTAAAACGGAGGAGAATTTCCAGATGTCGGTGAAGATCAGTGGCAATAATACAGGATTGACACTAGAGTATATAGAGACGATCTGGAACTCATTCATGGAGCAGCAACCTATACATATGACCTTTCTGGAGGAGGAGCTTGCTGCACTATATGACAATGAAGAAAAAACTGCTATTATTTTTAATATTTTCTCAGTACTGGCTATTTTTATTGCCGCCCTGGGATTGTTGGGACTGGCCTCTTTCAGCGCAGCACAGCGAACCAAGGAGGTGGGTATCCGAAAAGCCATGGGGGCATCCATTGCCAGTGTCCTGCTGGCCCTCTCAAGGGAATATATCTGGCTGATCCTTGTGGCCACTCTGGCTGCGTGGCCGCTGGGTTACTTCTTTATGAAAGACTGGTTGCAGGATTATCCCGCACGGGTTACCATGGAACCTGTGGTCTTCATCCTGAGTTCCCTGATGGCCTTTGTTATTGCTGCAGCAACGGTACTCTTCCGTGTCTACCAGAGTGCATCTGCTAATCCTGTAAAATCTTTACGTTATGAATGATTATTATGAAAAGCTTGCCAATGAACTTGATCGCATTCCCAACGGGTTCCCCAGGACCAAAAGCGGGGTGGAACTGAAGCTGCTGGCTAAACTTTTTTCTCCCGACGATGCAGCCCTTGCAGCCACCTTACGCATGGAACCCAAATCTTTGATTGAGATAGCTGAGGAGAATGGTATTGAAGAGAGAGAGGCCAAGTCGAGACTGATCGGCATGGTAAAAAAAGGTCTTATTGATCTGAAGCGTGAGGAGAGCAGGGGCTTTGTGTTTCACCTGATCCCTTTCGTTGTAGGTTTTTATGAACGCCAGAATGCCAAAATTGATAAGGAATTTGCTGAGCTCTTCGAGCTTTATTATCATGAGGCCTTCCATGGAACCATGCTTTCACAGCCTTCGGTTCACCGGATTATTCCACTTGAAAAGGCAATTCCGGTGGATATAGATGTGATGCCCTACGAAAAGGCATCCACCTACCTGGATAAGGCCCAATCCTGGGGTGTACTGGATTGCATTTGCCGGGTACAGAAGAATCTGATCGGACAGGGCTGTAATCATACGGTAAAGAACTGCCTGGTCTTCTCACCAAAACCAGGTGCCTTCCAGAAGTCTGAAGAGATTGAATCTCTAAGCAGAGAACAGGCATTGGAGGTCCTGGCTGAAGCGGACAGGGAGGGACTGGTACACTCAGTCAACAACGCCCAGAGCGAGGTCTATTATATCTGTAATTGCTGCACATGCTCCTGCGGAGTATTGCGGGGAATGGTGGAATATGGGAGTGAAAACTCCATTGCCCGTTCCGATTTCTACGCAGTGGTGGATGAAGATCTGTGCACTGGCTGTGAAGCCTGCATTGAACGCTGTGCTTTCAATGCCATGACCATGGTGGATGGAATTTGCGAGGTGGACCGGATTGCTTGCTACGGTTGCGGACTTTGCATCAGTGCCTGTGAGACCGATGCCTTGTCACTGCTTCAGAAAAGTCCGGAAGAGCTGGCCCCGCCACCAGCGGATGATGATGCATGGCGGAAGGTACGGGCTTCATCCAGAGGTATATAAGCTCCTGTGTAACTTCACAATGGATGTTCAGAAACTACATACTGGTCACCTGTCTGCGGTATGAATAATAACTTTGCAATTTCTGTATCATAGCTGTCTGCTTTTGCGTCCTATGGGAGAACCACTACTGTATTTCCCGCCCAAACAGTTAATTGAATTTATCATGATCAGAAGCTACATCCAGGTTGCACTTAGAAACCTCTGGAGAAACAGGGGATATGCATCCATCAATATTTTTGGCCTTGCCCTTGGGCTGACCACCAGTATCTTTATTTTTCTCTATGTAATCAATGAACTTTCCTATGACCGGTTCCATGAAAAAACGGACCGGATATATAAGGCATGGGTTTCGGGAATGATGCCCACCGGTGAAGTGCATGATGCTAATACGGCTGGGCCCATGGCCGCTGCTTTGATTGCTGATTATCCTGAGGTTGAACAAGTAGTCAGGATCAGGCAGCATGGTGGATTTCTGGTTGGAAATAGTGACCGGAAATTCAATGAAACGGAGCAGGACTTTATGTTTACTGATTCAACCTTCTTTGATGTATTTAGTTTTAAATTACTCAAAGGTGATCCAAAGACCTGCCTTGTGGAACCAAGGAGCATTGTCCTCACCGAGGAGTATGCAAAAAAGTATTTCGGTAACGAAGATCCTATTGGAAAGACACTTAAAATTGAGCAGGATACCAACGTATCTGTGATTACGGGTGTGATGCAGGATTTTCCGCAGAACAGCCATTTTCATGCAAAAATGCTGGGATCCATAAGCACGCTTCCTGAAAACAGGGATAACCTAAACTGGGTCAATCAGAATTTTCATACCTATATGGTACTGGCCGAAGGTACAGATGTGGAGGCTTTTGAGGCAAGCCTTTATGCTATGGTGGTAAAATATGTGGGACCCATTGTACAGCAGGCCATGGGCATTGACCTGGAGCAATTTGAAGCTGCTGGTAATTCATATGGTTACCGTTTAATGCCTCTGGCAGATATACACTTACATTCTGGCCTGCGTTTTGAAATTGAACCGGCAGGAAATCCACTCTATGTGTACCTGTTTCTGGTGGCGGCGATAATGGTCCTGGTCATAGCCGGTATAAACTTTATGAATATGGCCATTGCACAGTCTTCCAGTCGTTCAAAGGAAGTGGGATTGCGGAAAGTAGTAGGCTCCAGGAAACTACAGCTGATTTCACAATTTCTTACAGAATCTGTGGTATTGAGCATGATGGCCCTGCTTGTAGCAATAGTACTTGTCTACCTTCTACTGCCGGGCTACAATAACCTCATCCGTATGAACCTTGAATTCAATCTATTCGGGCAATCCTGGATCTTGCCGGTTCTGCTTCTATTCGCAATTTTGATTGGCATCCTATCAGGCGGGTATCCGGCCTTTGTTCTGGCCTCATTCAAACCTTCTGCGGTACTCTCATCCAACATGAGCTCAGGAGGACGCAATAAGGGAATATTGAGAAACCTGCTGATAGTAATGCAGTTTACCACGACCATCGTTATTCTTCTGGGGACCGTAGTGGTAAACCGCCAGCTGACCTTTATGCAGAAAAGAGATGCCGGTTTTGAAAAAGAGAACGTATTGGTGGTTCATCGCGCAGAAGCCCTTGGCAGGCAGATAGATGCTTTACAGGCGGAGATCACTCAACATTCCAATGTGATCAGTGTGGCCTATTCTACCCATATTCCCTCAGGGGGCTTTTTTGGAAATGCGCACTGGCTTGAAGGGCGTGGTAAGGATGAAATCTTCACCCTGGCCACCTACCGTACCTCTTATGACTTTGAGACCGCACTTGATCTTGAACTGGTTCAGGGCAGATTTTTTAGCCGTGATATGCCTACCGATTCAGTGGGGATAGTGGTCAATGAAGCCACACTAAAAGTGCTTGGAATTGATGACCCGTTGAATACCAGGTTCTTCCAGCCAAGTTATGTGGGAAACGCGGATGAATTCATGCCTATTATTGGAGTCGTAAAGGATTTCCATTTCGAGTCGATGTCCGATGAGATCAAACCGATGGCCATCCATTTTATGGAAGGAAACCAGGGAGGGAAATTAGTAATTAGACTTGGATCTGGAAACAAGCCTGAAACAGTAGGTTTTATACAGAATAAATGGGAGAACATCACTGCCGAGCATCCTTTTGAGTATACCTGGCTGGATGAGGAGTATGGAAAACTGTTCGATGAGGAGAGAAAGACGGGCCAGTTGCTAAGCATCTTTTCCATACTATCTATATTTATCACCTGCCTTGGACTGCTGGGACTGATCTCCTATGCCACCTCACAAAGAAGGAAGGAGATAGGAGTTAGAAAGATCATGGGTGCCTCCATCAAGGTGGTGATGACACTCTTATCCAGGGAGACCACCCTTCTACTGGGGATATCCACCTTGCTTTCCATCCCGGCCTACTTTGGTATAAGGGCATGGCTGCAGAAGTTTGCGTATCATCTCAACTTCCATTGGGGATTTTACTTCCTGGTACTGTTATTGGTGACACTTATAGTGCTGATCCTTGCAGTTCTGACCGTAAGCATTCACTCCTACAGAGCGGCCTCAGCGAACCCGGTTGATTGCTTACGCTATGAATAGCTAGTTGATAACGCTGACCCAGATAGGGATAAAGACAGCTACCATTATAGCAATCATGGCCTGCTGGTAATAATTGGTGACAAACATACCGGTAAGTACCAGCAGGTCATCCTCTTCTTCGTATTCAATGGACCCTTTGTTGTGTCCGCCTGTGAACTTCATATAGATGCCAAGCTTATCATAAAGGCTCCACCTGGTCTGCCAGGTATTGTCGTATTTCCAGCTAACGGTTCGATCCTTAAATTCGATTGTGGCTTTGTTCATCATTGAACCGTAGACGATAGTTCCAATGACCTGATTGCTCTCTCCGTCGATTATCTGTGTCTCCTGCTTGAACAGGCCCTTTGTCCTAAAAAAGTATCGTTTGTTCCGGATGACCCCTTCGGCTGTCTGCTTGAAGGTATAATTCGTCAGTTCCCCAATAATTTCTTCACCTGAAAATATCTGACAGGTAGATGAGAAAATTCCTCGTTTCCAGGATAATGTAGTTTTCATTGCTGTTAGTGTTAATGTAAAATTATAATTTTTTTAATTATGCTGTGACATTTTTGTTTCTTCACCGTCTTAAAAGAAAATATTTCCTATGCTGAAAAATTATATTCTTGTTGCCCTGCGAAATCTTTGGAGACACAGGGGCTATACCCTTATTAATATATTCGGTCTGACCATTGGATTGGCCAGTACCATTTTTATCCTGCTCTATGTGATCAATGAGATGACCTACGACCGCTTCCATGAGAAGTCGGACCGGATCTACCGGGTTTGGATCTCAGGCAGCATGCCTGCTACAGAGATGCGGCATGCGGTTACATCACCTCCTATGGCAGAAGCTCTGCTTAACGACTACCCGGTAGTGGAGCAGTCGGTCCGGCTCAGAAAAGCGGGTGGATGGATTGTAAAGCAGGGGGATAGAATCTTCCATGAGACAGATGATGAATTTATCTTTGCCGATTCAACCTTTTTTGATGTTTTCAGCTTTGAATTGTTAAAGGGTGATCCCGGGACCTGCCTGACAGAGCCCCGGAGCATTGTACTAACCGAGGAGTATGCACGGAAATATTTCGGAGATGAGGATCCAATTGGGCAGACTCTGAAGATTGAACAGGATACCAATTTGTCGGTGATCACCGGGGTGATGGAAGATTTCCCCCAGAATTCGCATTTCCATTGTAAGATGCTCGGATCACTTACCACCATCGGAAACAGCAGGAGCACCAACTGGCTAAACCATAACTACTATACTTATGTGGTTTTGAAACAGGGTGCCGATCCTGTGGAATTTGAATCCAATCTAAGGGAGATGCTGATCAAATATGTGGGACCCATGCTGGAACAGTTCCTGGGAGTGGATGTGCAGCAGTTTTAGGAGGCAGGGAACTCCTATGGCTGCAAGGTTCAAAAAATGACTGATATACACCTCCATTCGGATCTGCAATATGAACATGAACCCAATGCGAATCCGCTTTATGTGTATGTCTTCCTTGTGGCAGCCATCCTGATGCTGACTATGGCCGGGTTTAATTTTATGAACCTGGCCACAGCCCGTTCGACCACCCGGGCCAGGGAGGTGGGTTTAAGAAAGGTTGTGGGTAGCAAGCGAAGGCAGCTGGTGATACAGTTTCTTACTGAATCAATCCTCTTAAGCATTTTTTCATTGTTAGTAGCCGTCGCGATGGTCTACCTTTTTCTTCCTGCCTATAACAATATGATCCAGCTTAAACTTCAGTTTGATATTTTTGATCACTCATGGATCATTCCAGTATTAGTTCTCTTTGCCATCTTTGTTGGCATAGCGGCAGGCAGCTACCCGGCTCTGATCCTGGCATCTTTTAAACCTTCTGCAGTATTCAGCTCTGAGAAGATTAGTTCAGGAAGAAGCCTGCTCAGAAAGGTGTTGATTGTATTGCAATTCACGGTTACCATTGTCATCCTTATGGGAACCATCGTGGTGAGCCGGCAGTTGAACTATATGCAGAAGAAAGATCCCGGTTTTAATAAGGAAAACCTTCTGCTGATACACCGGTCAGATGTGCTGGAGGGAGGAATTGATGCATTTAAGGAGCAGGCAGTCCAGCATACCAATGTGATTAATGTAGCCAATACAAATGTTATCCCCTCCGGATCCTATTCGGACAATGCACACTGGCTTGAGGGATGGGATCGTACCGAGATTTTTACGCTGGCCACTTCCAGGGTAAGTTATGATTTTGATAAGGCCATGGGCATGGAGATGGCAAGTGGCAGGTTTTTCAGCCGGGATATGCCTTCCGATTCCTTTGCTGTGGTAATTAACGAAGCAGCAGTAAATGCTCTTGGACTTGAAGATCCTTTAACAAAAAGATTTGTGCAACCGGGCGATGAGGGGGAAGAGGATAGCTTTATACCCATTATCGGGGTGGTCAAGGATTATCACTTTGCATCCATGCAAGCTGAGATTGGCCCCTTGGCCATGTACTTTATGCCGGGGAACTTCGAAGGGTTTATCACCATTAGGCTGGGCGATGGAAACAAGACTGAGACCATCGCATTCCTGGAGCGAACCTGGAACGAATTCAAACAGGATGCACCTTTTGAATACTCCTGGATGGATGAGGAGTTCGACAAATTATTTGCCACGGAACGGCGAACCAGCCAGATACTGCTGGTCTTCTCTTTCCTCTCCATATTTATCACCTGCCTGGGTCTGCTGGGATTGATTTCTTACACTACTAACCAACGAACCAGGGAGATAGGCATACGAAAAATCATGGGGGCTTCTGTGCAGATTATAATGAGGCTCCTGTCCAGAGAGGTTGCCAATCTTCTGATCGTTAGTGGACTGATCTCCATACCTGCTTATTTTGGAGCTAGAGCATGGTTGCAGAAGTTCGCCTACCCTATCAATTTCCAGATGGGTATATTTTTTCTGGTACTGTTCCTGGTCAGCTCAGTAGTTCTCCTTCTGGCTATGTTAACTGTGAGTTATCATTCCTATAAAGCGGCTACGGCCAATCCGGCGGATAGCATAAGAAGCGAGTAGGATTGCGATAATTCAGGCTTAATCTCTATTTTTGGTATTCCTTCAATAAAATACCAGCCATATGAGATACCTGTTCCTTGTTTGTATAGTCGCCACCCTCTGCTTTGCTGCATGTTCAAACTTAAATGAGCCGAAGCGCCCCAATGTGATTGTGATCCTGACCGACGACCAGGGGTGGGGGGATCTGAGTGTTCACGGGAACAGCAATATATCTACCCCAAACATTGATAAACTATCTGCTTCGGGAGCTACCCTGGAAAATTTCTATGTATGTGCGGTCTGTTCACCCACCCGTGCCGAACTAATGACCGGGCGTTATAACTTCAG
>QMPQ01000176.1 GCA_003648635.1 Bacteroidota bacterium
ATTCCGATGGTATATGCCAGGGCAGCCCATCTCCGTTACCAATAATATGATTACTTCCGATTGCAGATATAATGATTAGCATAATGCTTAAAATAACAATTTGCCATACGCTTTGTTTGATTACTATGAAAGATTACAATAAAGCTGATCAACAACTGCATTTGCTTTGCCAGATCATTGGGAAAGCAAATCGAAGGTATGTGCCGGAAAAAGCCGATGAAAGTCATACAAACCTCTATTTCGATTCATGGGGAAATAAAATACTCGGAAGATGGATTCAAACGGAATCAGGAAATGTAATAGTTGCTCTGGACCTGAAAACTTTTACTTTTGAAGTACTTAGTTCTTCTCGTAACAAGATCCTGACTGTTTCAACAATAGGAAAAACTATTGAGGAGATAGAAAGAGAGTTTGAAACACTGCTTCCGAAAGCAGGACTCGATCCTGCAGGATTCAGAGCACCTATGCCTCATGCAATTCCGGAATATTCGTTCAGCAACTTACCACAGGAAGCTATCGATCCAAAGGCATTAGACCAATGGAAATATTTCCGGGAACTGGCAAACCGCAGCTGTAATCAGCTTTTGGGTTATGCACAGGCTGAAAGCGAAGTCAGAGTCTGGCCGGAGCATTTCGATACGGGCGTTTATTTTGAGTACGATGGGAAAATTGGTATTGGATTTGGCTTAGCTATGGAAGATAGCATGGCGGGTGCACCTTATTTTTATATGGCTGGCTATCCGAAAACCGGATCCCTGGTTTTTGAAAACTTACCCAAATCACCAAGCTGGAAGTGGGAGTTAGGAGAACATTGGAAAGGTGCCATAATGCCTGTTACAATGTTTGAACTGAAGTCCGATACTCAAATCGATAAGATATTAAGTGATTATATCCTTCAGACTTTTGATTGGTATATAAGGCAGGCTTAATGGCAGAATCACCCAAGAAGAAGATTACCCGCGAAGGCTTACGCAATTCTCTAAAACTATACAGCTATATTAGACCCTTCCTGGGGGAATATCTTCTGGGTATGTTCTTTCTCTTAGGATCCAGTCTCGCCAGCCTGGCATTTCCCAAATTACTGGGAGATCTGGTTAATTCCGGAAATGAAGGTTCGCTTGGACAAACCATAAATCAGACAGCAATGTGGCTCGGAATCCTACTGCTCGTCCAGTCTGTATTTTCTTATTTCCGGGTAATTCTGTTTGTGAATGTCACTGAAAAATCGCTTGCATCATTGCGGCGTTCGACTTATGATCATCTCATTAAATTACCCATCCGGTTTTTTGAGCAGAGAAGGGTGGGTGAGTTAAACAGCCGGATATCTGCAGATGTTACGCTACTGCAGGAAACACTGACCACTACGCTTGCCGAGTTTATCAGGCAGATCATCATTATTATTGGCGGTACCATTTTACTGGCTCTCACCTCAGTGAAGCTGACTCTGTTTATGCTGGCCATTCTTCCACCCATGATGATCCTGGCAAGGGTGTTTGGTCGATTCATACGAAAATATTCAAAAGATGTACAAAAGCAGGTCGCAGAATCCAATACAGTAGTTGAAGAAACCTTACAGGGGATTCAAAGCGTCAAGGCTTATACAAATGAGTATGTGGAGATGAAGCGCTATGAAAAAAAGACCATTGAAATAGCTGCTCTTGGGATGAAAAGCGGCAAATACAGGGGCGCCTTTTCTTCCTTTATCATATTTGGAATATTTGGAGCGATTTCCGCGGTTGTATGGCAAGGATCGCGCTTAATGGCCCTGGGTGAACTGGCTTCTGGGGATCTCTTCTCATTTGTCATATATTCTGTTTTTGTTGGGGGAAACATTGGTGGACTGGCCACCCTTTTTACCAACATTCAAAAATTTATAGGAGCTACCGAAGATCTGTTTGAACTCTTTGATGAAGAAGAAGAAGATTTATATGAAATTGAAGACATCCAGCAGGAGTTCCAACTGAAAGGAAGCATACAACTAAAAGACCTTAGTTTTTCATATCCTTCGCGTCAGAATGAAAAGGTGCTTCAAAATATTAGCCTGGATATTGCTCCTAATAAGCTCATTGCTTTTGTTGGTTCCAGCGGTGCAGGTAAAAGCACACTGGCATCCCTGCTCTTGATGTTACACTATCCAAACAAAGGGGACTTATTCTATGACGGGACCGACTGCCACGATATTCCCTTGTCTGTCTTAAGGAGTCAAATCTCCCTTGTACCGCAGGATATTTTCCTGTTTGGAGGTACTATCAAGGAAAATATAGCCTATGGAAAACCCTCAGCCACTGAAGAGGAAATCCTGGAGGCTGCTCAACAAGCCAATGCTATGGAATTCATTAACAGGTTCCCTGACAAATTGGATACCCTTGTGGGTGAAAGAGGTACTCAACTTTCCGGGGGACAACGTCAGCGAATTGCTATAGCCAGAGCAGTATTAAAGGATCCAAGGATTTTGATCCTTGATGAAGCAACCTCTTCCCTGGACTCAGAATCTGAGAAATGGGTGCAGGATGCCCTGGAAAAATTAATGGTAGGCCGGACTTCTATCGTAATTGCGCATCGATTGTCTACGATTCGTAAAGCTGACAATATTGTGGTGATCGACCAGGGAAAAATAGCTGAACAAGGCACCCACAATCATTTGTTGAAGATAAGAGATGGCATCTACAAAAATCTGAGTAAGCTTCAATTTGGGATCTAGCTTTCGCGTTGATTTCAAATATCTATTTTCACCCCTGTCAGTCTTTCAGATTCTTCCCATAATTTTGCTGCATCCTCGAGATTATGTGATGCCTCATTGGATGGCACAAGCACCGGATAACCCTTGTATTCTTTTTTACCATCTGGACCATAATACTCACTTCCTTTCACATCCGGGTCCACTGAAGCCCTGATCTGGGGCAAAGCACCCATGGCCTGGTCCTGCGCCATCATTTTGAAAAAAGGAGTCAGGATTTTATAAAGGAACTTGCCTTCCAGGTGACGTGCCAGGTTGGTCATGGCTACTCCGGGGTGGGCTGCTACTGAGATTGTATCTTTCTTTGCTGCTTCCAGCTTTCTCTGCAGTTCATAAGTAAACAGAAGATTGGATAGTTTTGAACGCCCATAGGCCTTCATGGGTTTATAACCTATGCCATCTTCATATTGCAGATTAGAGAAATCCATCTCTCCACTTTTATGTGCGCCACTGCTCACATTCACAATTCTGGCACCCTGAGTTTTAAGAATCACATCCATCATTAATCCGGTAAGCGCAAAATGACCCAGGTGATTGGTTCCCAGTTGCGCTTCAAATCCATCTTTGGTGGTAAAGTAGGGAGTCATCATAATTCCG
Source organism: Bacteroidota bacterium (assembly GCA_003648635.1). Classification (GTDB taxonomy): domain Bacteria; phylum Bacteroidota; class Bacteroidia; order Bacteroidales. The sequence goes on from QMPQ01000176.1 coordinate 3,335, forward strand.
GCATTATTCAGAAGAACATCCAGTTTCTTATGGCCAAGTTTAAATTCGGAAGCAAAATTCTTTACTGATTCCAGGTCGCCCAGGTCAAGTTGCATCACCTCGATTTTTCCATCAGGAACATCCTTTAAAATTTCCGCTCTTGCTTCTTCACCCTTTTCCATGGACCGGCTTGCCAGTACCATATCAGCTCCTTTCATCGCAAATGCTTTCACAGATTCATACCCAAGCCCGCTGTTCCCGCCTGTTACAATTATTACTTTCCCGCTTAGATCGCTTATTCTCTCAATTGTCCAGTTCATATCTTTCCTAACAGCTAATTTTGCATTATGTTCTCAAGCTTTGGATTGGCACTGGCGATGGTATTTAATCCTTTATTCCAAGATGATACTCCTGCAATGATTTTACTTTATAAGCTCCTTCTCTTCTGTCTTTGATCCCCTTTGTGGCAGCCAAGGCAGCCGATGTGGTGGTAATATAGGGTACCTTGTGTTTGATGGCGCTCTTGCGGATGTATGAATCATCATACTCACTCTGCTTGCCGGCGGGTGTGTTTACCACCAGGTTTATGACCTTATTTTTAATAGCATCGATAATATTGGGCCTTCCCTCATGTACTTTCTTTATATAATCACACTCAATACCCTGTTCTTCCAGGAATCGTTTAGTTCCATCAGTGGCCATGATATTGAACTTCATATCCTGGAAATTTCTTACGCACTCCAGTATCTTATCCTTGTCTCTGTCGGCAATGGTTATCAATACAGTACCTTCTACCGGCAGACTGGTTTGTGTGGCTTCCTGGGATTTATAAAATGCCAGTCCGTACGAATCTGCCAATCCAAGAACTTCCCCTGTGGACCTCATCTCAGGGCTAAGCAATGGATCCACATCAGGGAACATATTGAACGGAAATACAGCTTCTTTTACACCAAAGTGCTCAAACTTCTGCTCCTTAAAACCAAAATCAGAGATCTTTTGCCCAAGCACAAGCTGGGTAGCAATCCTGGCCATGGAGATATTACATATTTTTGAAACCAGTGGCACGGTACGTGATGCCCTGGGATTTGCTTCCAAAATATAGACAACATCATTATAAATGGCATACTGGATATTCATAAGGCCAACTACATTAAGTTCTTTGGCGATTTTTCTGGTATATTCCTTAATGGTTTCCTGGTGTTTTTCCGAAATAATCACCGGAGGGATGACACATGCCGAATCTCCGGAATGAATCCCGGCATATTCGATGTGCTGCATTACTGTTGGAACGAACACTTCATTTCCGTCAGATATGGCATCTGCCTCTGCTTCAATGGCATCATCCAGGAACATATCAATGAGCAGAGGGCGGTCCGGAGAAACATCGGTAGCTTCAGCCACATACTGCTCCAGCATCTCTTCATCCTGTACGATCTTCATGGCTCTTCCACCAAGAACATAAGAGGGCCTGACCATTAATGGATAACCAATTCTGCCAGCGATACCTTTTGCCTCATGAAGGGTACTTGCCATGCCAGATTCGGGCTGGGGAACACTCAGCTTATCCATAATCTTACGAAACCGGTCCCGGTCTTCTGCCAGGTCGATGGTCTCAGGACTTGTTCCCAGGATTTTCACACCGGCTTCTTCCAGGTCGTTTGCCAGGTTCAGGGGTGTTTGTCCCCCAAATTGAACGATTACGCCCTCTGGTTTTTCTTTCTCGTAGATACTCAACACATCCTCCAGGGTTAAGGGTTCAAAGTATAGTTTATCGGAGGTGTCATAATCTGTAGAAACAGTTTCAGGATTGCAGTTCACCATGATGGACTCATATCCGGCCTTCCGGATGGCTAATGCCGCATGCACACAACAGTAGTCAAATTCAATTCCCTGTCCGATCCGGTTGGGGCCACCCCCCAGTACCATAATTTTCTTCCTGTCGCTGACTTCTACTTTATTCGGTGCATTGTACGTTGAATAGTAATATGCTGTGTTTTCCACCCCGCTAACAGGCACAGGCTCCCAGGCTTCCTCCATTCCCAACGCAATCCGTTTTTCCCTGACATCCTTTTCAGGAACATTCAACAGTTGTGACAGATATCTGTCGGCAAATCCATCCTTCTTGGCCTGGATAAAGATATTTTCAGGGAGGGATTCCCATGTATGTTTCAGCATTACCTCTTCCAGCTCGACCAATTCTTTCATCTGTGTGATAAACCAATGTTTAATATGGGTCCGTTTGAAAAGCTCATCCACATCCGCCCCCTTGCGCAGTGCTTCATACATAATGAATTGACGTTCGCTGGAAGCATATGTCATAAGGGCCATCAATTCACCCAGGTTTTTTTTATTGTAATCCCTGGCAAATCCGAGTCCGTATCTGCCAATTTCCAGGGATCGTATGGCCTTCTGCATGGCCTCCTTATAGTTTTTACCTATACTCATCACTTCACCCACAGCCTGCATCTGTGTACCAAGCTTATCTTCCAGGTTCTCAAATTTTTCAAATGCCCATCTGGCAAATTTCACCACCACATAATCCCCTGAAGGTGTATATTTTTCCAGGGTGCCATCCCGCCAGTAAGGGATTTCATCCATGGTCAATCCACCGGCGAGCAAAGAAGATACCAGAGCAATTGGGAAACCTGTTGCCTTTGATGCCAGGGCTGATGAACGGGAAGTCCGGGGATTGATCTCAATTACAACAATCCTGTCTGATCCTGGATCATGAGCAAATTGAACGTTCGTACCACCTATCACTTCAATGGCCTCAACAATTGCATATGCGTATTTTTGCAACCTTTGCTGAAGTTCGGTCGTGATGGTTAACATGGGAGCTGTGCAAAAAGAATCACCTGTGTGCACACCCATGGCATCCACATTTTCGATGAAACAAACTGTGATCATCTGATTATTGGCATCCCTGACCACCTCCAGTTCAAGTTCCTCCCAACCGAGAACCGATTCCTCCACCAGTACCTGATTCACGATACTTGCTGCCAATCCCCTGGTGACTATGGTACGCAATTCCTCAATATTGTAGACCAGTCCTCCGCCTGTACCACCCATTGTATAGGCAGGCCTGATCACAACAGGAAACCCGAGTTCTGCTGCTGCTTTTTCCGCATCCTCCAGGGTATTAACAGCAGTGCTTTTTGGCATTTCTATTCCGAGGCGATTCATGGTTTCTTTAAATGCCGTACGGTCTTCGCCTCTCTCAATGGCGTCAATATTCACTCCAATTACTTCGACCCCATAGTAATCAAGGATTCCACTTTTTGCCAGTTGCAGGGAGAGGTTCAATGCAGTTTGTCCCCCAAGGTTGGGAAGTAATGCATCGGGTCTTTCCTTTTTAATGATCTCCCGAAGTGCATATTCATTCAGTGGTTCAATGTATGTGACATCGGCTATTTCAGGATCGGTCATGATGGTCGCTGGATTTGAATTCACCAGTACTATTTTATACCCCATTGATCGCAAAGCTTTGCATGCCTGCGTTCCTGAGTAATCAAATTCACAAGCTTGTCCGATGATTATAGGTCCGGATCCAATAATCAATACCTTTTCGATGTCCTTACGTTTTGCCATTGTGGTCACAGGTTTTTTTATTAAGTGTTAGCATACTCTGATAAAGGTGTGAAATAATTCCAGGAATGCTCTTCTGTTCCCTCTTTTGAATATCAAATAGTTATTGACAGTTGCAATAAGCTTGATAAACTGAGCGGCAAGTTTCTCAACTATTTCTGCTAGATTGCCTGTGAACTTATGACAGAAATGACCTCACGAGAACGTGTGCTGGCGGCACTGGATCACAAGGAGACAGACAGGATCCCCATTGCCATGGTGTGCGGGGGTATTAATCCGCCGGCCATGCAGGCACTGGATGAGTTCCTGAAAGCAGACAGGGGAATCAATGCGCAATCCTATATTGACTCTTTTCTGGATGTGGCAGAGATCTGGGTGACAGGCGATTTCGACCAGGAACTGGATATGTGGGGTGTGGCCAGGAAGATGATTTCTTATGGGGCAGGCAGCTATAGCGAAATAGTCCATTATCCACTCAGGAAAATGGAAACGCTGCAGGAGATCCGGGAATATGCTTTTCCCAGGGTCGGGGATATGTCAGTGGATCTCAGGGTGGGGGAGATTAAGCACCTTCGAAAGCACAGCGATCAGGCCATTGTACTGGCCAATGCCAACCTATTTGAAACCTCGTGGTATATGCGGGGATTCGAACAGGCCTTCGAGGATATGCTGCTTCATGCGGAACTGATACATTTTATTATGGATACAGTGACCACCTTTTTTACCGAATATTTTTATGAGATTCTGAAGCGATGCAGGGAAGAGATCGATATGGTTTTTACAGCGGATGATATTGGTCATCAGGATGGCTTGCTTCTGTCGCTGGATATGTGGGAGGAGTTCATCAAACCCTATCATGTCAGG
>QMPQ01000177.1 GCA_003648635.1 Bacteroidota bacterium
AATAAGATTGAACCCGTATCCGAATACATGCTGCCGGTAAATCCCTTTGAGCGAAGGAAGGATGCCAAGTCCAGCATTGGGGGTGTGAAACTGGCCCTGGAGCAGCTGCAGCAGGGGGGCGTGCTGGGAATGTTCCCGGCCGGGGAGGTAAGCAGCTACAACGAGGACAATTATGGCATCAGCGACCGCGAATGGCAGTACACGGCCATGCGGATGATCAAAAAAGCTGAAGTACCCGTGGTACCGGTCTATTTCCAGGGATCCAACTCCACCCTCTTTCATATACTTGGACTTATTCACCCCTCCCTGCGTACCGTGCGCCTTCCGGCCGAAGTGTTTAACAAGAAGCACAAGACCATAAGGATACGCATTGGCAATCCTGTGAGTGTGAAGGAGCAGGATACGTTTAAAGATATCAGCACCTATGGACGCTACCTGCGGGCCAAGACCTATGCCCTTGGATCGGTATTGGAGGTGAAGAAGTTTTTCAGGCCCCGCATCAACCGGAACAAAAAGCCCGAAGCCATTGCCGATCCGGTGGCACCCGGACTGATTTTGGATGAGATTGAAAACATCCGTGAAGAATATAGCCTCTTCTCCAGCGATCAGTTTGATGTGTTCTGCACCCCCAGTATAGAGATCCCGCAGATCATGCTGGAGCTGGGGAGACTCCGTGAGATCACCTTCCGCGATGTGGGGGAGGGGACCAACCACTCCATGGACCTGGACGAGTACGATCTCTACTACAACCAGCTCTTTGTCTGGGACAACCAGGAGAAACAGATTGTGGGGGCCTACCGCGTGGGCAAGGGCGAGGAGATTCTCAGGCGCTACGGTGTGAAGGGCTTTTACCTGCAGAGCCTCTTCCGGATGAACCGCCGTTTTCAACCCACCCTGCGGCAGTCGCTTGAGCTGGGACGCTCTTTCATCATTAAGGAGTACCAGCGCAGACCCATGCCACTCTTCCTGCTCTGGAAGGGGATCCTGTACTTCCTCCTCAAACATAACGAATACAGGTTCCTTATCGGTCCGGTCAGCATTAGCAATAATTACTCTCAGTTCTCGCGCGGACTCATTATGAAGTACATCAAGGAACATCACTTCGATAAAAAACTGGCCCGCTTTGTAAGGCCCCGCATCCGTTACAATGTGCCCGGCTTTAATGTGGACGAGGAGGTGATCCTGGAGAATGCCGACGATCTGACCAAATTCGACCGCTTTATCAAGGAAGTGGAGCCCAACGACTACACCATGCCCATCCTGCTCAAACGCTACCTGAAGCTCAACGGTCGCATCATAGGCTTCAACCTCGACCCCAAGTTTAACGATGCCCTGGACGGGATGCTGGTGCTGGATCTCTACGATGTGCCCATGGAAACCATCGCTTCCCTCTCCAAAGAGATCAACGACGATTCTATCCTGGAGCGCTTTATGGCCGGAAAGACAATCAACGGTGCCCAAACCTGAGTTTTGGATCGTTTGACTTTAAAGCTATAATTTCTTATCTTTTCACTAACCTTGACGGATCCGAGTAGAAGCTCTCCCTACTTCTTAGAAAGTGTGCCTCCAACAATTTAATCTACTAAATTATTCGAATGATTGCCATTCAAAGATCTACACTGATGGTGCTATTTCTGGCTATTATCAACCTGAGCTTGCAGTCCCAGGATCTGCTTAAATTTCTTCCCGAATCCCTCCCAAAGTCAAAAGTGAATCAGCTTCTACGGCCCGACCATAATCACCAAAAAAGAGAAGCCGCAGAACCCGTTCTGCAGCATCTGAAGGATTCGGTGAAGTTTTTTACTTACGCCGATCCGAACAATCCCACCTGTGAGGAAATCTCTACCTACGAGTACGATGCCTGGGGAAACCTCATCCTTAGCACCGAGTACTACTGGCATGGATCTCTCGCTGTAATGGTTCCATCGTTCAAAAATGTATATGCATATAACATGAAAGGACTATTGATCATCGATACCACTTTCACATGGCTAATGGATTTGGATGAGTGGAGAGAATACGAACTGTTTGAATATGAGTATAACGATGCAGGGAAAGAGATTTACTTTCATCAGTATGAATGGGACAGTCAGGCCAGTGAGTTTAAGAATTATATAAGGATAGAGACTTCCTACGATGCAAATGATGATTCCGAAATCGCTATCATGTCTTTATGGAATCCAGGTCTGAGTATCTGGGAGAACAGCTTCAGGATGGCTTATACCCACAATTCAAATCACAGCATGCTTACCCGACTGTCTTTCATTTGGGATGACGGATTGGAAGATTGGGAAAACTTTCAAAGAGAAAGCTATGAGTACGATGCAGAAGAGCATAATACAGTGATACTTTCTGAGTATTGGAACAGGAGTTTAAGCACGTGGGATACGGTTCAAAAAATGGAAATGGTATATAACAGTAGCGGGCTGAAGGAGATCGTGCACAATTTTTACTGGGATCCCGCTCAGAGCGAATGGGATCCTGAGAGCAGATATGAATATATGTATTATGAAGATGGTAAGCTGTATGCGTATCTTTATTTGCCCTGGGATGAGGCAATGGGGGCTTTCTTGGTTGAATCTCAAAGTGGATATACCTATGATTCCTATGGGAATCAGATTACTGTCACCGCAGACACTGTTGATGAAGCCGCGCACGAAATGGTCCTGACCTACAGGATTTACAGCTATTACAGCCACCTGTATCATGTGGTGGAGTTTATGTCCATATGCGATCAGGACAGCCTGGAATGGCAGGGTTCCTATCTTAAAACAGAAGGTGTACATACGGTGAGTTACAGCTCTGTGCAGGGATATGACAGCCTTTATACCATGTACCTGTTCATCGATCCCAAACCAGATCCCTTTAGCATCACCGGGGAAGAAAGTGTGACTCCGGGTCAGGTTGAGGTCTATACGGTACCGGAAAATGCCGGGGTCATTTATGCCTGGTCCGTGAGCAATGCCACTGCACTTTCTTATCCGGATGCTCATTCCATAGAAATTGAATGGATAAATGCCGATGAGGGTTATGTCAGGTGTTTATCCATCAACGAATTTGATTGCAACAGCGGTGTGATGGAGCTAATAGTGGACATACTGAATACAGCCATACCGGGAGACCTCTCCGAAGTGATTTCTTTGTACCCCAATCCGGTTCAGGAGGTTCTACATCTGAGTATTCCGGATAAGTACCATATGAAACGTATTCTCCTCCTTGATGCTTTGGGACGGTGTGTTCTTCAAAGCCCGGTTACAGAAAACAAAATGAGTCTGGAACTCAGTCAACTAACTCCGGGAGTTTATTTTTTGAGGTTCGAAGGCAAGAACACGTTCCAATACAGCATCATCAAACAATAGACCATAGAGCAAGTTCTGAACAAGGATCTTTATTTGCAGGCCTGCGGATTTTTTACTTAATTTCCGCTTCATTTAATCCCAAGCATTAAAGCATGAAGAAGTTCATTCTGCTTGGCTGCTCGATTCTGGTTTGCACAGGGATCCATGCCCAATTATGGTATGAAGCAGGGATCAGGGCAGGAGCGAATGTCTCCACACAATTTACCAGTGGAGCTGACAGCAATGTGGAAACGAACTGGAAAACAGGCGTCCATATCGGAATCTTTGGGAGCTTGTTTTATACTGAAAAAATTGCCGGTCAGCTCGAATTCCTGTATTCGCAGAAAGGATCCGTATGGAGTGACCCGACCTATACCGGCGAGGAGGTTGTTTCTTACATTGACGTTCCTCTGACGGTCCGCTTTCAGGCTTTTGACTTGCTGAATATACATGCCGGACCCCAGTTCAGTTTTTTCACACGAGCCTTGCGTATATCGGATGACGGAGCCGCCTACAGTGTCTCTGAATATTATGACGAGGTTGATGTCGGACTGTTGGTGGGTGCAGAGCTGAATCTGCCCATAAAACTGAATATTGCTGTCAGGTACATCGAAGGATTGATGGTAAGCTCCGATTCGCGCTATTATCCGGATCCATGGAAAAACCGGGTGGTCCAGCTGTCTCTCAGTTATGCCATTTGGGGGGAATAAGATCCCGGCGTTCATATGTAGGAGATATTTAAATTTGATTTATCCGCTTTTTTGGCTTATTTGCCGCTTCATTTAATCCCGATATTTTGATGCGAACATTTATCCTCCTGCTGGCCACAGCCATGCTTCTTACAGGCTGTGCCGATTCTGAAACACAACTTGAAAAGAAAGCCGCCCGTATTCATGCGGCAGCCTATACCGTAGACAGCCATACCGACACCCCCCTGCGCCTGAACAGGCAGGGCTTTGATTTCGGAGTGCGGAACGATCCGCAGGAATCCCGGAGCAAAATCGACCTGCCACGTATGAAGGAGGGAGGCATGGATGGCATCTGGTTCGCAGTCTTTATCGGCCAGGGAGAACGTACACCCGAAGGCAACCAGAAGGCCATGGAAGAGGCGCTGGAGATCACACAGGAAATCTATAATACTGTAGAAAAGTACTCCGATGATCTGGAGGTAGCCACCAAAGCGGACGATCTGGCCCGAATTGCAAAGAAGGGGAAGCACGCCATCTACCTTGGTTTGGAGAACGGTTATCCCATTGGCCGCAATCCGGCCAAGCTTGATATGTATTACAGTAAGGGAATCCGATACGTAACCCTGGTGCATACCCGGAACAATGATATTTGTGATTCCTCCACCGACAGTCTGGAACATAAGGGACTATCGCCCCTGGGCGAAGAGGTGGTTACACGCATGAACGACCTGGGCATGCTCATCGATGTATCGCACGCTTCCGACAAGAGTTTTTATGATGTGATCCAGACGAGCCGGGCTCCCATTATTGCTTCACACTCCTGTGCCAGGGCCATGTGCGACAATCCCCGGAACCTGAGCGACGAGATGCTGCTGAAGCTGAAGGAGAATGGTGGTGTGATTCAGATGTGTATTTTAAGTGCTTATGTAAAAACGCCCGTTCCAAACCCGGAGCGCGACTCAGCACGGGCTGCGGTTCGAGAAAAGCACGGGAACTATTATGAGCTGGACGAGGCAGCAAGAGAGGCCTTTATTGTGGACTGGTATGCAGTGGACCGGGATTTCCCCAGGGAGATGGCCACGGTAAGTGATGCGGTGGATCATATCGACCACATCGTAGATCTTATTGGCATCGACTATGTGGGGATAGGCACAGACTTCGATGGCGGCGGCGGACTGGCTGACTGCTTTGATGTGAGCGAGATGGGCAATATCACCCTGGAGCTGGTACGCAGGGGCTATAGCGCCTCAGAGATCAAGAAGATCTGGGGTGGAAACCTCACCCGGGTCTTTAAAGAGGTGGAAGCAACTGCAATATAAGAGATTCGTCAGTTAAGAGATGGTGCCAGTATTTGAGATTGCCATATATTTGATACGGACATGAGAAAACGGATATACATACTGGCTGTGCTAACTGTGATCCTGATTCTGGCGGTGGGAAGCTGCCGGAAGGCCGGGACCTGGTTAGTGAAAGCAGACAATCCTCCACATGCCGATGTGATGGTAATGCTTACGGGCAGTATCTCCGACAGAGTGTTGCAGACCGCCGACCTTTACAATGAAGGGGTGGCGACCAGGCTGTGGATTGTTGAGGAAGGAATGGGAGCATCCAGGGCTCTGGAAGCGCGTGGTGTGAAGCTAATCAGCAATACCACACAGGTAAAAAGTGCCATGATTACCCTGGGAATCCCGGCCGACAGCATAAGAATTGTGCCTGGCGATGCCGCTTCCACCCGAATGGAAGCCGAAATCGTAAGGTCCTACCTGCATTCCCAGACCGGTATTGATACACTGCTTCTGGTCACATCGGCTGCGCATACCCGAAGGGCATTCAAGATTTTCAAAGCTGCATTTTCGCCACTGGATGAGCCTCCTGTTGTTTGTTGCAGTCCGAGCACCTATACAGATTTCCATCCAGAAAAGTGGTGGAGGAGCAAGGAAGATATCCAGGAGGTAGTGAATGAGTATATGAAGCTGACGAATTTTGTTTTTTTTGAGAGAAGGGAGCTAAGAAATGATTAAAGGCGTGTAGTCATTTGAAGTACTTAAGAATTCTTGCTCTGTCCTCCCCTGACTTTTCGCTTTTATGATAGAGTTCAACAAACACAATCCTGGATTCCTCTTTGAAGTAGGCATAAATTAGCCGAAGGCCTGACTGAACTCCCCGGTTTTTCAAGCTCTTGCAACTTATTTTCCGAACCTTAATCATGCAAGACTTGATTTTGAGCCCCTCTATTCTATAACTATAAGGAGGTTTAGCATCGGGCCTGGTTGTCAGAATTTTTCTCACCTCCTCAAGGTCATCAGGTAGACTTCGGTATTTTTTGGTCAGTTTCTTCTGGTCCTTCCTGAATTCAATGATTTCGTCAAAGATCATCTTTGTCCCAGTCATCATCATAGATTCTTACAGAGTGGCCCAGTTCCCGGTAAAAGGCGAGTTCATAGCTAATCGCCTCTCCCTGTTTCGTTGCCCTAAGAGGCATTTCATCCTGGGTATATGCGTTAAGCGCACTGGCCGGCCAGTGAGAGAACTGCTCAAGCACCCGGTCTATCACTTCCTTTTCAGCTGCGCTTAGGTTCATCAGGTTGGGGTGAACACCGGGCAGGTACTTGATAAGCGGTCTGCCTTTGTAGTTGCCTTTATACCTCTGTAATTTGCGATCCTTTTCCATCTCTTTCAGGATTCCAGTGATATTTTCAGGGGAGGGACCATATGTCTGCTTGGTGTAGAGCAGACCCGTAAGCTGCTCTTCATGGAGCTCATAATGGTTAAAATCACAGAGATAAACCAAATTTATAAGCAGGTTGACATCCATCCTCGGTAAGGCACCACATTTACCCGTGATGTAGAGAATCACCGTTTCCAGCTTTGCTCTTTTTAACTTTGGCACTGAATCTCTCATTACCTCAAAATCAGTCTCAACATTGGGATCTTCGACGATAGTTGTCGCAGTTGAAGCCTCATACTTCGCTGAAAGGAACTCATCTGCCGAGAAACCGAGGGCCTCTGAAAGCATACTTAATTCAATTGCTGAGATCTGTCGGTTTCCTTTCTCAATCTGCACCACCGATGACCTGGAGATCTGTAGCATCCTGGCAATATCCTCTTGCGAAAAGCCACTTTCCATCCGAATAACTTTCAGTCTCTTTCCCAATTGCTGAGGTGTCAGTTGTCTGTTCATGCGGCCGTAATTTCTTCAAAGTTATGAAATAAAGATCGAAAAACAAACAAAATAAAGATCGAAAAACAAACAATGTACGAAAGGTCAAAAAAATAGAGACGCCCACCTCAGGAGCGTCTCCATCCAAACACCTAACTCTAAACTAAACTATCTTTTAGCTGAAGCGCCTCGCAAGCTCTTCCCAGTTCACTACATTCCAGAAGGCCTCAATATAATCGGGCCTGCGGTTCTGGTAATTCAGGTAATAGGCGTGCTCCCATACATCGAGGGTCAGCAGTGGCGTTCCTTTAACTTCTGCCAGGTCCATAAGCGGATTATCCTGGTTTGGAGTAGAACTAACTACCAGAGAACCGTCGGCCTGCTTCACCAGCCAGGCCCAGCCTGAGCCAAAACGGGTGGCTGCTGCAGTACTGAACTGAGTTTTGAAATCAGCAAAGGATCCGAAAGCGCTGTTGATTGCTTCCAGCAGTTCACCTGTAGGTTCTCCGCCAGCGTTCGGTCCCATCACC
>QMPQ01000178.1 GCA_003648635.1 Bacteroidota bacterium
CAGCGATTGATGCTGCCACAACAATTCGTAACACAGCCGGTGTAACTCAGGTACAAGTTGATGCCACAATTGTAAACCTCCAGGCTGCAATAGATGAGTTTGAGTCTAAAAAGATTACTGAGATTGCTCCTGAAAACCTTATCGCAAACTGGCTGTTTAATGGTGATGCGACTGATGCAAGCGGCAATGGCCATGATGGAACCCTGGAAGTTGGTTATATAATGTGGGGTGAAGGTGTAGTAGAACCTACTACAGACCGTTTTGGCAATGCTGACTACGCCTATATGTTTGTAGATGGCGGAAATATTCAAGTCCCGACCAACCCTGCATTGAATCCACCGGAACTTACAATTGTGACCTGGATCAATCTTTATGAAACATGGGCTCACAGTTATTTTATCTCTTATGACATCTGGAATTGCTGGAAATTCCAGGTTCAGGACGCCAACAAACCTTTCTTTACACGTAAAATTTTGAAAGATGATGGCTCAGGGGAAAATGCATGGATTGATAAGGACGCCAACACTGGCATCATTGAAAATGGTGTATGGACTCATATTGCCATGACTTATAAAAGCGGTGAAATGGTATTTTATATTAATGGAGTGGAAACTATGCTATGGGATGACTTCCCCACCGGCACACCGGTTGATCCAAATCCCCTTGTTGACCTGGTTATTGGTCAGGCACTTCCAACAGGTATCTATACTGATATAGAAGGTGACCCCTATGAATGGAAAGAATGGCTGGGATACCTGAAAGGTTCTCTTGATGATCTAAAAATGTATAACATCGTTCTTACAGGCACACAGGTGAATCAAATTTATACCTGGGAAGTAGCCAACGTTGTTGAATAATTAGTGTTTATCCAGAATATCCGTTTTCATCGTTACGCTCATATTTAAAACAGTCATTTACAAAAGTAAACTCCTTGTTTTAAATACTTCGCAAGCCTCGAAAGCGAACATTCTGAACCAAACACCGACCTTATGGATGAACACTAACTAAATAGAATCCTATAAAAAAGGCTGTCTGAATTATTATTTGATTTTATGACAGCCTTTTTTTTCATTATGAAGAATAAGTCAAATATTCTGGTTTTTCTTCTTCTGCTTGCTCTGGCCCTTATCTCTTGCAAAAGATCCGGTAGCGATAAGGAGTTGTTGTTCTGGTCTTCCAATAATGCCCAGGAGATTACTTTTACAAGTCAGGTGATCGATAACTGGAACAAAGCGCACCCCGATCAGCCAATCCGTCACCAGCCGGTGCCTGAAGGGCAGTCGAGCGAGGAGATCATCCTTGCTGCTGTGGTTGGCAAGACAACACCCGACATCTATGCCAATATGTTTGAGGGGAGTGTTGAAATGTATGCAAAGGCCGGTGTGCTTATTCCATTTGATACATTAGATGGCTTTTGGGATTTTATAAGAGAAAGATGCTCAGATGAAGTGATCAAAGAGAATACTTCTGCTGATGGCCATATTTATCAAATTCCATGGAAAGTAAACCCAATCATGACCCTCTATAATACTAATGTAATAGATAATCTTCAGATCGATGGATTACCTTCGACCTATTCTAAATATCTTGAAGCTGCCAGGGAGATCAAAAAGGATACGGATGGAGACGGATATGTGGATCAATGGATAGGATATACCACTGTTATGGCGATCTGGTACCAGCGCTTATTTAATTTTTATCCTATGTACCTTGCAGCATCTGACGGGGGAAAATTGATTGAGAATAACAGGGCTGTTTTCAATAATGAATATGCTATCGGCGTTTTCAGGTTCCTTCAACAATTGTATGATAGTAATTATTTCAGCAGGCAGCGAGTGTCAGGAACCCAAGACCTCTTCCTGATGGAAAAGATCTTTACACAATTTACGGGCCCATGGCAGATCCGGTACTTTGAAAAATTTAAGCCCGACCATATTGAATACAGTTTCTATCATATTCCCATCCCTGATGATCATGAAGGACCGGTATATACATATGCTAATCCCAAAAATCTTGTGCTATTCGGTACATGCAAAGATCCACAGGCTTCATGGGAGTTCATCAAAACCATGATCAACAGGGAAGGAGACCTGAAATTTATGGAGATCACCGGACAATTTCCAAGGAGGAAATCACTTTCTGAAGATCCTTATTTTGAGGATTTCATGAAAACCCACCCCATTTCCCGAATTTTTGCCGAACAGGTTGAACATATTAAGGGTGTCGACAACCATGAATTGATAGTAGAGGTGCTTGATATCATCTCTCAGGAATATGAGGCTTGTGTGATCTATCACAAGAAAACACCTGAGGAAGCCATTGCAGATGCTGAAAAGGCAGTTAATGTTTTGTTGGGGAAATAGTAATTGTTTTCCAAATCCTAAATCCTAATTTCTAAACCCTAAACAATATTGAATGATCAAAATACAAAATCCCAAACAGCTACGGGCAAGCGTATGGGTATAGTTTTGAGCATTTATTATTTGAATTTGTTTAGGGTTTAGGGTTTAGGGTTTAGGGTTTAGGGTTTAGGGTTTAGGGTTTAGAAATTAGGATTTAGGATTTGCGGAGACAGCATCATTACTTTAAATAATCACTCCCTTGGTTTCCGTGTCAAAGAAATGCATCCTGTCGACATCAAGATAAATATCCATCATATCTCCAGCCCTTATGCTTATATCCGGTGAAAGTCTTGCTGTAAGTTGCTTGTCATCAATCTGTGTATAAATAAGCATCTCATTTCCCATCTGTTCGATAGCACTTATCAGGATAGAATATTTCTGGTAATTATTTTCATTTGACGGTTTTGCGGAAATATTCTCCGGCCTGATACCCATAACAACCCTTTTATTCACATATTCACTTATACTCTTATTTGGAATCTGAGAAATGCCAATCCTGAAATTCACTTTTTCGTTTTCAAATACCAACCCGTCCGTATTCGTGATATCTCCTTCAACAAAATTCATAGGGGGGGAGCCGATAAATCCTGCAACAAACATATTATCCGGTTCATTGTATAATTCCATGGGAGTGCCAATCTGCATAATGTCCCCGTCCTTCAGCACGACGATCCGGTCGCCTAATGTCATGGCTTCGGTCTGATCGTGGGTAACATAGATCATAGTGGTTGTCAGGCGCTGGTGCAACTTTTGTAATTCCACACGCATCTGCACCCTTAGTTTAGCGTCAAGGTTACTAAGTGGCTCATCGAAGAGAAATACCTTCGGGTCCCTGACAATTGCCCTGCCGATTGCAATTCTTTGTCTCTGCCCCCCTGACATTGCATTCGGCTTCCGTTGGAGTAATTCTTTTATTTCCAGTATGTCTGCCGCTTTGTTGACACGTTCATCTATCTCTGATTTACGCACCTTTTTAAGTTTAAGCCCAAAAGCCATATTCTGGTAAGCAGTCATGTGAGGGTAAAGTGCATAGTTCTGAAAGACCATGGCGATGTTCCTGTCTTTCGGTGGCAGGTCATTAACCCGTTTATCATCAATATACAGGTCGCCCCTTGTGATATCTTCCAATCCGGC
Source organism: Bacteroidota bacterium (assembly GCA_003648635.1). Taxonomy (GTDB): domain Bacteria; phylum Bacteroidota; class Bacteroidia; order Bacteroidales. The sequence goes on from QMPQ01000178.1 coordinate 3,537, forward strand.
TATCATTCGCAGAAGAGTGCTTTTCCCGCAGCCCGAAGGGCCTACCAGAACCATGAATTCACCATCCCTGATCTCGAAACTGACATCACTGATAACATCCACCTTGCCATCGTAAGTCTTTGCTATATTTTTTAGTGTAACATTGCCCATATCAGTCAATAAAACATCAAATTTAAGATTATAACATTAAAGTTCAAAATATGATTTGGGTATATGCGTGATCCTGCAGGCCAGATCCAACTCTCCGGAAGCAACAATATAATGATCCCCGGCATCAACTATCCCCGTTGTGAAAACAACATCATTCAAATAGATCTGGTCTTTGATTTCCTCCGTTAATTCAGGCTTTGACTCCATAAGAGGTTCTTTATCTTCTATCTTCAGGATATTGTGAGGATTCTCTTTATCCATTAATGCCCAGTAGGTCCTGTATATACCAACTTTTTCTTTTTCTTCTACACCATGGAATAAGGCCAGCCAACCCTTTGAAGTGAGAATTGGCGGAGTACCTCCACCAATCCGGTTTGTGAATCCTGATCCTCTTTTTGAACGGATAAACGGAAAATCGGTAGGCTTCCAGTGATATAGATCAGGGGAGGAAGCAAGGTTGATTGATGGACCAGCCAAATATTCTGATTTCATACCTGTATCAAAATATAGTTGACCCAAAGGACGCGTAAGCGCATAGTATTTGTTATTAATCTTTCCTTCAAAGATCAGCATGTCCTTGTTCTGATGGTCGAGAATGATGCCGGCAAATGAATAATTTAAACCGTCAATACTTGTAAAAAGAGAGGTAGCATGCCTTTCGGCACTTACTGTACAGGTTGTCATGTAATACCTGTCCTCAATAAATGAAATTCTGGCATCCTCTATCCCGTATTCCTGGCTGCTCCGATCGGGCGAAATAATCTTATCGTAATGGATTTCAAGCACCTGTAAGCCATCCGCCGATAATTCAACAGGCAGTAACCAGGAAAGCGATGTGAGTCCCATTACTGCAGTTGGTAAATATTTTTTTAGTGTGAATTTTCTGGGATCATCCCTTATTACTTCATTCAGCGGATATGCTTCCAGGCGATACCCTTTTGAACTCCATGCGATGGCATGAATGTTCTTGCCAATAACAGGCTCCTTCAAAGCTTCTGCCACCCGTACCATGATCAACAGATTACCATTCGGCAATCTTGTAAATCCAGGATTAAAAGCTCCAAGCACAAAGGTTTCTGCATCAAGCCCCTTTTTAAATGGAGAATGCTTTAGATCCACATCCCCGGGACTAAAAACCAATTTGTCTATGTCGAATGTCATTTTTGAAAATATATTTACAAAGCCTCCACTACAATTATTAATTATCAATCTTCATCTGGTACAGGGGAACACCTGTCTTCTCATCCTGCGGATATCTCCTGCATAATTCCGCCAAAACATCCTCATGCGTCACCCCAAGGTTCATGACCGTGTCATTTCCTCCATAATAAATATATATGCTGCCATCATCGTTTCTGATCGCCCCACAGGTAAAAACCACCTGGGGTACATGAACATAATCCTGGTCCCCCACAATGCAATCACTTGCCGTTGGGAATAAAATGGGAATATTTGATACTTCTAATTTTCCCGGGTCTTCAATCTCATGAAAGGCAACCCCCAGCACATAAGGATTCCCATCCATGGTGCTTCTAACGCCATGAAATATATTTAGCCAGCCATACCTGGTTTTAATGGGGGGTGCTCCGGGGCCGATCTTATCGGCAAATGATCCCGGTCCTCCTGCCTGCCTCATAACGGGGTTAGTTTCAACTTCCCAGTTATTTGATACTATCTCATTAGCATAAGCAATCCTGATCTGTTTGAATATTCCCCCTGTATGATGGGCAGTGGCATCATTTGGACGCATTAATGCTGCATATTTTCCATTGATCTTTTCAGGAAATAACACTACATTTCTCATATCGACATCCAGTAATGGCCCGTACCTGGTATATTCCCGGAAATCTCTGGTGGAAGCCAGGGAGACCCTGACCCTGTCCTTTTCATAAGCATGGTAAGCGCTGTAAGTTATGTAAAATGTATCGCCGATTTTCGTGATCCTCGGGTCTTCTACCCCTCCTGATTCGTTCTCAATGATGGTATTGATATCAATGCCCTCCCCCACTGTGTCGTCTTTGCTACAAGGCATGAATGCAGGTTGTTTGTCAGGCTGCCATTCTGTACCATTCCTGCTTCGGGCAATTCCCAGTACAGATATTCCGTTTCGCAAATGCGAGCGGAATAACATGATAAATTCATTGTCGTATTTAGCAATACCTGCATTATGGGTGGTGATAACCTGAAGGTGCGGGGCAGTCCAGTATTTATTAACATCGTGAGGAGTAAGGATGGGATTGCCCGGCCACCTGTAGACCGGATTGTTCAGGTCAACCTTAATCTTTTTGCCTTTCAGTTCTATTATTCTGCTTAAATTATTCATAGATCTTATTAATGTCAGCGATGGGATGATCTTTAATTGTCTGTAGGATCAGTAAGGCTTCAATAGTAGACTCAGCTCCTGCATTCTTGTTTACTTCCTTTTCCGAGCCTATTCCATCAAAACACCTGCCGGTTTCCGGGTCGTACATTTGTTGTGCAGCAGGATTATTGCCGGCCAACCAGCTTGCCACTTCCTGAGCCATATCGACATACTTCTTCTCCTCAGTAATATTGTAGGCTTCAAGGCAGGCATATACCATGGGCCTGATACCATAAGCGATCTGTGGGTACATACTTTTTTCCATTTCGAATAAATGGCCTTCTTTTTCAATTATGTACATATGATGCAAATATCCTTCACTTAGCAGGTAGGGGTAAAAATAATTTATTTCACTCAATGCAGATTCAATAAAATCATCTCTGCCAAGTAGTTTTCCGGCCCTGAGCATAGCATATGACTGTGTATTGCCATAGGCGTGCCACAGGTTATTCCAGCTGAGATAAGCACCATAAGGAAAGTTATTCTGATCACCTTTTTGTGTCAATAAAAGCCCTTCTGCAAACTTTTCGATCATGTCAAAAAGTGCGGTGTCTTTTTGAATGTTATTGTAATAGCTTTCCATTCCGATCATCAGTATAGCCGATTGGTCATAGGCTGTTCCAGCAGGAAACCAGTTCGGAAGTGTCATCCCCTCCAATTGAATTGTGTCTTTTGGAAGTTCCAGGTACTTATTTTTTACCGTTTCGATGATCTGTTCAGTAGCCGATTTCGTCCTTTCAGCAAGATTTTCACTAAGTTCCGGATATATTTCACTCAGGGCCCACAGTGCTCGCCACGACCACCAGTTTGGTTCAGCTACAGAGGTTTTATAAGTTTTATTTATTGACATATCGCCCCAGAGGAAGTTGTGGAAATATCCATTTTCGGCCTGCATGCTGAGAATGAACCCTGTCAAATTATTGATCATGATCTCGATCTCCGGATCATCACAGTTTTTTGTGTAAGCAGAAAGAAAAACTAATGTCCTTGCCACATCATCAACGCATGAAAACCCCTCATTGGGTTCAATGGCATATATATAATCAGGATATTCACTGTAAATGTTGATTACTCCGGCCTCATTCCCATTTTCAAGGGTCACCTCGGTATATAAATGCTTTAAATGATTTAAGTTTATTAAATGGCGGGCATTATCCCCATGTTGGTTATCGCAGGCAGAAAGGCTTAATGCTGTGATTATAAAGGTAAAAATGATATTGCGATAGTGTTTCATGAATCGTCTAATTCTCTTTTAAAGGTACATGTTTTGATCATGCGAATATATTTACTAATAATAATAATGATAATGTCAAGCAATTCCTGATCTTATATGTTTTTGAAACTGTCGCAATTAAAAACTATGAAGAATTCGTTTTCTGTTTCTGTATTATTCCTATTATTGCATGTCTTATTATGTAACTGACTTTATGTTATTAACGTTTAAGCAAGTGTCAGTTATCTGGTCTTATAATCATAAAGTGACGATCAATGCAAGTGACAATCAATAGAAATGATGTTATCTTTTCTCCGGATTCAAAAAAGATAATTGCCCGTTTTTTTTATCTCAATGATGAAAGAGGCATGGATGTTATCCGCAGAGTAATGA
>QMPQ01000179.1 GCA_003648635.1 Bacteroidota bacterium
GTTGGGAATATCCTAAAACGCAGATTATCAATAGTGTAAAAGTATATATTAGTTTATTCATGATGCTCAACTTTTACTATTTACTAAAAATATGCAAAATCCATGCAACTTTGACTAAGAGTTATCAAACAAGGTTGTTTGTGCAAACGAAAACGAGGTGAATTCTATTGTCCGGGTTTGACCACGGTGACATCCTTGAAGTTTGATCGCATCTCTGGAACATCCTTGCGATTTTTTTTACGTGCCTGAACTCCTAAGGTTACACGAAACCTCCCAGGATATAGATAAGTATGTATGTCCTGCTTCCCCTGTCCGAAGCTTCCATCGCCGAAATCCCACAGGTAGGTATTATCATCAAAGTCCGGAAGGTAGGTCTGCGTTCCATCAAACTCCACAGCTGTGCCTGTGGGAATGGTATCGGGACAGATAATAACCGCCTGTTCCTTCAACTTGATTGGCCAGTCTTTTGACACGGGTATCAGTATGGTATCTAACTGCTTGTCATATATATGAAAATCCACTTTATAGGTGCCCGTATCGGGAAATTCATAGATGATATCATGTCCTGGGATCTCAAGTGTGTCATTAATAACCCATGAGTAACTGAAAAGATTCGTATCTACCGTATCCAATTTGCGATCAAAAATCCGCCATTTATAATAGGTTCTTGCAATGGGCTCAGGAGATTCGAACTCCGGAATATCGGTACTTATCTCAAAAATATCCTTGGAACGGCTCCTTCTGTTACTTGTCAGGTAGCCCTCCTTAAAGCTATCATTGAACCAAATCTGGTATTCATCGGACAGGCTGTTGATGGGTTTACCCAGCTTGATGGCTTCGAACCACTCTCCAGACTGAAAAGCTGTCACAAAAATGTCATAACCTGCTTTGTCTCCATCTCGTCCCTCCGAAGAAAAGTACAGCTTGCCCATGGGGTGAATAAATGGATATAGCTCATTTCTATGACTGTTGACCTCAGGTCCCAGGTTTTCAGGTTTACTCCATACTCCGCCCATGAGCCTGGACCGGTAGATGTCAAAACCTCCCAGGCCATCCTCATAATTAGCTGCAAAATAGAGGGTTCTGCCATCCTTTGATAAGGATGGTGAGAAGAGCCATGCATCCCGGGTATTAAATTCAAAAGCACGTTCATTTACCCAATTTCCAGCTTCATCCCTATCTGCAAAATAGAGTCCAAGAGGATCGACCCTGTTGCCGGCCTGAGGACGCTGCTGGCAAAATACCATGGTGTTAAAGTCTTCCGTAAAAGAGGCAGGACCTTCGTGTTTCTGGCTTACAATTTCTTCCCTGAAAAGCTTCTTTTGTCCGTTTTTTCCCAAATAAAAGATGGTGAAGAGCCTGCGACCTTCTGCATCGGTCGGACTACTAGCTCCCACGCTGGTCGATTCGGTGATGTATACCACACCATCCTCAAATGGAATAGCAGCTGCTTCATTTAGCCCGGTGGAGATTCTGGAGTGCTTAAGGACCTTATAGTAATCCTGACTTACCGCTGGTGGCAGCAGGATTAAAAGGGTCCATATGAGTAGAATAACTTTCTTCATCTCCTAAAAATAGAATGGGTCATCGGGGATGGTACGAATTACCGGCCTCAGCTCCCAGCGAAGTACCACTTCATGGCTCCCTCCCAAATACGAGCTCAGGGGGCCCACATTAAATGTATAGGCGTAACCCACCAGCCATTGGGGATTCACCTGGAAATTAAGCAGGGCAATGGCAAAATTGGGATGGTCATAGGCTCCTCCCACATAGACCCGGGAGTCGAAAAATCCCATATTCAAACTCGCCTTAAAGGAGGTGGAAGCCTGGGTGTAGTCGATCCACAGTGAGGGTTTTAAACGAAAATTATCGCTGACATTAAACTGGTAAGCACCTGTAAGGATAAACCTGTAATTATCGAAATTCGCTGACCCAATCGTTTGATTCTCGTTGGGTATGGATAGGAATTCGGGGACAGATAGACCCACGAAAAATTGTTCCGTATAATATAAGACTCCTGCCCCGAAATTGGGGAACCAGCGTTGATATGCCTCAGTTGGAAAGGCTGGATCGGCTAGATCGCGCAGTGCAACTCCGCTCAGATCACCATTTACTCCATACATTCCAGCTGAGAGCCCAAAAGCAAGCCTTCCGCTGCCCAGGTAAATCCTGTAAGCGTAAGTGCTCATGATGGAATATAGGTTCTGTACGTCCGGTGTATGGTCGTAATTCACCACCGCTCCCACCGCAACCTTTGAGCTGCCAATGGGAGAATGTACATTGAGCTGCATATTACTGGGTCCCATATCACCATAGAGTGACGAGCGGTAGAGAGAACTGATGCTGATGGCATCCCTGAAGCCGGAAAAAGCTGGATTAATGGTGGTCCAGGTGAGGTGGTAATTGCTCACAGATGGAACCAGTGTGGTTTGTGCGCCTGCACTTACCAGCACTGTCAGTAATAATCCTATGAGCCAAAGTCTCTTCATCTTATTCTCTTACAACCACCACATAATCTTTAAATTCGTAAGTATCGGTACCAGTAATCTCATCGGTCTGATAATCGCGCTGGTACATGATAAAGGTCACCACAAAATAGTAGGTGCCCGATGAAACCAGGTTCCCATTGTCGGCCTTCCCATCCCAGATCACCATCTCATCCTCCCTGAGCCCATCGGTAATCAGTGATGGATCGATCACCAGTTCATCTATATTATCCTGGTTAATGGTGCGAATGGTGGAACCCAGGGAGTTGAGGAAGGAGATCGAAAACTCATCGGCGTAGACCAGTCCCTGCATAACGTAGTACTCATTGCTCAAGTCGCCATTGGGAGAGAAGCCATTGTACCTTTTCACCTCGTTGCGAAGCACAATGGTCACATCCTGGGAAGTGGTACATAAGCCCTCGTCTTCCCCATTTTCCACTGTCCATCTGAAGGTATTCTCCTCACCCATACCCAGATTATAAACAAAGGTATTGGGATCATTTACATCCTCAATGGTCCCGCTTCCCCCGGTCGAGTACCAGGTGCCAATACCTGCTGTGGGAGGATCGGCTCTCAGCTGTACCTTATCGATCAGGAAGAGCATGGTATCCTCCCCGGCGTATGCGTCTGCCGGCTGCTCAAAGAAATACAGGTCAATTGAATCCAACCCTGCACAGTCTCCTGCATCGCTCCTGGCATAGATTTTATATTGTCCATAATCATCAGAGTTGTCAGGGATGGAAACCTGGTACTCATCCTGCCCGGAACCGGGAGAGAAAGTGACAGAACCGGCAGGAACACTCCAGGAGCTTAGGGTCCCATTATCGGGATCCAAGACCAGTGTTGCAGTGTAATTGCATACTTTAAAACTTTCTCTGGCTTCCCCATCCACAAGGATCTGGGGATCGGGCCTGCGGCTTAGATCAACCACTACAGGACTTAGGGGCAGCTCTACTGCCGAAGAGATGCATGCATAGGCATCCGCCTCCGGGTAATAGCGAATCGATTCAATTTCGTAAGTATAGCTTACATGGTCGGCACCATCGGTATCCATCACGATGCCCATGGTATCCAGATCCTGATCGACAGATCCCGGTCCGATCTCCGTATGCACGCCATCCTTCAGATAAACCTCCCAGGGAGTTATAAAATGATCGTCTGTCAGAGCAGCCATATTCAGATCCAGCCGTAAAAACGTATCCTTTTCACAGGCAATAAAATCAGCATCGGTCAACACGCCTCCCGGAAGTTGCATCACAGTCACCAGCATGCTACCCGAGGTATCCCGGCAGGCCCCGATCTCCACCATACGGTCGTAATTATAGATGAGTGTAGCCGGATCGGAATAAGGTCCGCTCATATATTCCTGTTCGTCGGATCCTGCAATGTCTACTGCATCGGCCGAGGTCTCTCCCTCCAGCCAGCGACGCCAGGTAAACACAGGTGCGATCGTATCCTCACCACCTGAAAGTGAGATTTCTCTTAATGCCCTGCTATCCTCGAAACAGATGGCCTCTGTGGCATCAATGGCATTGGCTGTAATCTCGGAATGGACCACCAGGCGCACCAGGTTGGATGTATCGCTACACTCATCTCCGGAACCACTGATGACAATGCGCTTGTACCAGCGATCCACATCAGTGGTCAGCTGATTCGGATCTGTGTAATCTTGTGCTGCAGCTCCGGATGATGGATGGTTCCAATCGCCTGAGCCCGGTATGCCCTCGATCTGGGCAAGCTCCCAGCGATAGACCCGGGTGGGATCGTTTCCTGCTACGGTGGCTCCTCCTCCAGGCAAGGAACCAGTCAGAGCTTCGGGCATTTCCTGCTGACACTGTACCAGGTCTGCTGGACTTACCAGATTGTTGGTGATGGAAGGAAGCACTTCGATGACAATGAAGCTGCTGGTATCCTTACAGACCAGTTCCAGTCCTCCGGATCCAACCACTCTGCGGTACCAGGTGGTATCGCCGCTCATCACCCCCGGATCAAAGTTAGTTGCCACATCGTTGGCTCCCCCACCTGTGGCCGGTGCCCAACTGCTCTGATCGGTGCTGGCAATCCAGGTATAAGTATACTGACCCATGTAGCCTCCGCCAGGTGCGCTTCCATTAAGAAGATCGGCTTGATCCTCCTGGCAAAGCGTCTGGTCGGCGGTAATGTTGTTGGTCGTGATGTCGGGAATATTCAGTATCTCCACAAAAGCACTGGTATCCCTGCAGGCATCGTCATTGCCAGACAGAACAACCCTTCTGATATAGGTGGTCTCACTAAGAGCCGGACTAAGATAGCTAAGGGCTGTTGCACCCGGTATCAGGGAACCCATATCTCCTGGAGCAGTGGAGCTAAGCCACTGGTAGCGGAGATCATCCTGATCCCCATTGGTAGGTACTGGACCGTCGATAAGGTCAGGAATGGTATTGATGCAAATGGTATCAAATGGGGTAATATTATTTCCGGTGAGGGTTTCCAGCACCCTTACTCGCTCTACATTGGAAGTGTCGAGACAGACTCCCGAAAGGGCGATCCTTCGGTAATCGGTGGAGGTGGTCAGGTCGCCCTCCTGGTAAGTGGGCTCTTCCAATCTGATGGTGAGATCAGAATAAGAGCCGGAGCCATCGGGCATATGCTGCCATACGTAGGTGAAAGTCCCTCCGGTAGGTCCTCCTCCAATGGTGGCGTCCGATACGAAAAGGTTTGGTGAATTCCCGGAACAGACGGTGTCATTTGCAGCAATGGCATTGCCGGTAATCTCGGGATGTACATAGACAGCAATGCGAAAGCTGGTGTCAATCAGACCATTATTCGAGTACAATATCCTCCTGTAGTAGGTGGTATCTGAAAGTGGCCCGGGATCATAGTCCCTGTTTGTTTCCCCTACAATGTCGTCCCAGAAATTCTGAGTGCTTGAGCTATCGATCCACTGGTAGGTATAAGGAAGATCTCCTCCTTTGGGCTCTGATGTAATGATGGGCTCGGGATCCTGGTCGGAACAAACCGTATATTCCGAAGGAACCGGGTTAAACAGGAATCCCTTCAAAGGAGTAACCAGATCATCCTGTTGAAAGGGTGGATTAGGAGACTCCAGGGGAGCGTATGGAGGAACAGAGATATGTATTCCATTGCTACCCGTTGAATAGTCAGGTACAACACCCGGATGGGTATCTCCTGCCAGCCAGTAAATCCCTCCGCCGCCTGCACCACCCATACCGGTGGTATCGGTCCCGGTAGTATTGCCTCCATTTCCTCCAACAGCAGAAAGAGGGAGCGTACCCTGATAACCTGCAACATCCAGGATGATACATCCACCGCCACCTCCGCCAGCTCCGGCCCCGTTAACAGGTAGGCTCGATACGTCATCTGCATCTGCATAGATTCCGCCTCCATTCCCTAAAATGGTATCAGCTATAATTACCACAATGCCGCCTCCGTTACCTCCATCGGTGTTTGTGGATCCAGCCGGACGCGTCCCGCTACCACCACCACCACCAAAGAAAATTCGGTCAGTCCGGTCTGTATTAATATTTATATAGTACCATCCGCTACGGCCAAGATCAAAGCCTCCCCTTCCACCAGTAAGCGAATCCCCAGGAGTACATGTGCTTGATTGCTCTCCACCGCCTACGCCGGCCGAGTAGTTGGAACCTCCGCCCCCACCTGCAAGCAACCCATTACCGCCGCCACCACCATTGATATTGGAACCCTTTCCCCGATAAAAATTAAAGGTTGTATCAGTTATTCCTTCTCCTTTTAAACCGGCCCATAACTCTTCATACCGGTAGAAATAGCTCATGGTATCCCCTGGTAAGCAACCAGCCGTATACGCTATATCTGTGCTTCCCGGAGCACCTTTGAAACCGTCTCCGGAAACATCAATATCCCCATCAAGCCTGAGTACCCCATGCACAAAAAGGGTCACCACGCCCCCTGTTCCGGTCAAAGGATTCCATGAAGGGGCTGATACACCGGTCGCTGTCACATTGGCATAGCGGTAGGACCGGACCCTTATCAACTGCGCCATTTCTCCTGGTCCCATGGGGCGGATTGCCGGATTAACCGTAGCATTAAGTACCACTGTATTACCAATCACCTCTTCTATGATCAAAAAAGCATATCTTCCTGTATTCCTGGGACTCTGGGCATCTTCGCCAGGGGAAAATCCAGCAAACTCTGTAGCAACTTCGGCTCCTTTTACACAATAGAGCATCACCGTATCCCCCACCTTGAAAGCAAGTGCGCTGGCCACCACCACCGAATCCGGATTATTATCGTCATCGCTCAGAATGGCACTTATGGAGGTATAATCGTTAATGACTCCTTCAATTGGAGTATACGACTGCGAATGAGCCTGCTGAAAAGCAAAGCTCATCAATAAAACAACCAGGTATATGGTTCTTTTCAAGTTCAAGTCAGGATTTCTATGGCAATCAAAGCGAAATATAACAAAAAAATTAGATGAATCTTATCTTTTTTCCACGGATTCAGGGAGCTCCACGTGGAATGTGGTTCCCCGATGCAAAACTGTATCGTACCAGATTCGTCCGCCCAGGGACCTTATAATATTATAGGTAATGGCCAGGCCCATTCCCATGCCCCCCGACTTAGTTGTGAAGTTGGGCTGGAACAGTTTATCCCGTATCTCCTCTGGAATTCCTTTTCCATTATCACTAATAGAGACCTTCACCATCCTGTGAGAATCTGTCTCCAGACCGATCCTGATAACTCCCTCTCTCCCCTCGGGGATGGATTGAAGTCCGTTTTTCACCAGATTGATAAATACCCGCATTAACTGCTCCTTATCGGCCATCACAAAGACCTTTTGATATTCCCCCATGTCAATATGGATCTTCGCCCTGTCGCTTGTTTCAAATAGTTGCTGGAGGCTGTTCAGCTTGGGGACCAGGTTGATCCTGGTGTTCTTGGCCCTGGGCATTTTGGCAAAATCGGAAAATTCACGGGCAATGGCCGACAGGGAATCGATCTGTTCAATGAGTGTTGCAGAGATCCGCTTCACCATCTCGGGATCATCCTTTCCTTCTTCA
>QMPQ01000180.1 GCA_003648635.1 Bacteroidota bacterium
CCAGGAGTGGGTGGGTCTTTTTAACGGGGAGAACCTGAAAGGATGGGAGAAACTGGATGGATCGGCCGAGTACCGGGTGGAGAACGGAGAGGTGATCGGGGTATCTAAGACAGGAATACCCAACACCTTTATGGCTACCAAAAAGGTATATGGCGACTTTATCCTGGAGTATGAAATGAAGATGGATCGCGGACTCAATTCCGGAGTACAGTTCCGCAGTGTGGCTCTGCAGCCCGATGGTAGAAAACGTGTCAATGGTTACCAGGTGGAGTGTGATGACCATGATGGCAGACCCTGGGCAGGAGGAATCTACGAGGAGGCATCACGGGGCTGGCTTTATCCCATGTCTTATCATATGTGTGTTACCAGGGAGAACAAGCGTGGAGAGTGGAACAAGATCCGTGTTGAGGCCGTGGGCTCTACCATTCGCACCTATATCAACGATATTAATTTTGCCAACCTGGTGGATGATGCACGCAGCGAAGGATTTATTGCCCTGCAGGTTCATGGGATCGGCAATGAGGTAGCCCTGGAGGGAAAGGAGATTCGCTGGAAAAATATCCGAATTCTGACCGAGGACCCTGGAAAGTATATGCTATCCGGCGTGGAGCTGTCGCCCGAGGTAAGTTACCTGGACAATGATCTGACCCCTGCCCAGAAGGAAGAAGGATGGAAGCTTCTCTGGGACGGGATGAGCAGTAAAGGATGGAGAGGTGCCAGACTGGATGCTTTCCCGGAAAAAGGATGGAGCATGAAGGATGGATTGCTTACAGTAGAGAAGAGTGGGGGCGGAGAGTCGGCCCATGGGGGTGATATTGTCACCATTAAAAAATATAAAAGTTTTGTCCTGGAAGTAGATTTCAGAATTACTAAAGGTGCCAACAGCGGGATAAAATACTTTGTGGACCCGGACCTGAATACCGGTGCAGGATCAGCCATTGGATGTGAGTTCCAGATTCTGGACGACAGGAATCATCCGGATGCGAAGCAAGGCATTGCCGGAAACCGGACCCTGGCTTCCCTGTATGATCTTATCAAGGCCGATGCATTATTATATGGACAGGACAATAATCCAAAACGCTTTAACGGCGTTGGAACATGGAATCGTGCACGGATTGAAGTGAGAGGCGCGGATGTAGCTCACTACCTGAATGGGGTCAAAGTGCTTGAGTATGAACGTGGCACCCAGATGTGGAAGGCGCTTGTGGCCTATAGCAAATATGTTGACTGGCCTGCATTTGGTGAAGCGGAGAGCGGTCACATCCTGCTTCAGGATCATGGGGATGAAGTGAGTTTTAGAAATATTAAGATTCTGGAGTTGTAGTCATTCCTTAACATTTGTTAAGTTTTTCATTACCGGAAAATTTCTATATTTGTGGACCTATAGCATTTTTGGAGCAAGCTGAGCATGGTGGAACAGATAATTATGAGGAGTGGCTCTAACACTCTAAACGGGTTTAATTTTGATCATATAGTCCCTGAATCAGGGGCCGACTTCAAGGAACAGGTGAGGAGTTGCATTGAGCAGCTTCAGGAGTTTATACACCAGGGAGAGGATATGAGTCTCTTTGTGACCCAGCAAACCTTCTTTATCTCAGCACAATCCCGGGAAGAATACGAAGAGCGTTCGGCCATTATCAGGAATCAACTATTGAGTCTCTGTGGCACAAGGTTACCTGCAACCAGTATTGTGGCACAGTCACCCGCCGGCAACAGAGATGTGGTGCTTGAACTGATCTGTACAAGGGTTGCAGATAATAAGAAGGTCACCTATAAATCCCTATCAGGTGTAAGCTATACGGTTATAGAATACCAGGGCTTTAAGATTGTACATTGTGCTGGATTGATGGGCAATGTGGATGACACCATCACCGAAGCCTCTGAGAGGGCATTCAAAATGGCTGTGAATATCCTGAAAACAGAGGGGCTTTCCATTCAAAATATCATCCGGCAATGGAACTATATTGAGAACATTGCCATCGTTGAAGATGTGAATGCACCTCAGAACTACCAGGATTTCAATGATGTTCGTGCCAGGTATTACGACCAGGTCCAATTTGAACACGGCTATCCGGCTGCCACAGGCATCGGTCAGGATACCGGTGGGGTAATAATTGGTTTTATTGCACTTTCAGAATCCGATATCATCACTATCAAAGCCATAGGAAATCCGGGACAGATCGATGCTCACAAGTATTCGGAAATAGTACTTGAAGGTAATTCTGATCAAAAATGTACCCCAAAATTTGAGCGGGCCAAGCTGGTAACTATTGGAACACGGAACTACATCTATGTTTCAGGTACCGCCTCCATTCTGGGAGAGAAGACTGTGCATGAAGGCGATGTGGAGAAACAGACCCTGACCACCATTGAAAATATCAAGAGATTATTCTCCAAAGAAAACCAGGATAGCCTGGGCCTGAAGTTTGATGTGGCGAAGATACAGTTCTCTCATCTAAGGGTCTATGTAAAGTTCAAGAAGGATATCCCCGCCGTGCAGAAGGTCTGTGAAGCAGAACTCAATTGCAAATCATCGCTCTTCCTGGAGTCGGATGTGTGCCGGGAGGATCTGCTGGTAGAGATTGAGGGCGTTTTCACTGTCTAACCGTGATAATCATTCGCTGAAATGCGTATAAGGAAGGCGTAGCCCGGTCCCTGACTTCTAGAATTATATGTATGGTTTCAGGGTTATCAACTTTTGGTGCCACAAATGAAATCTTTTTTCCACCTGGTTGATCTACGCTTACCATTTTCTTATAGCTTCCTGCCTCTTGATATTGCCACCACCTGAATGACATATTGTGACCGTCCGGGTCGGTAGTTCCGCTGGCATCAAGACTAACGGTTTCTCCTGATTTAACACTTCTGTCTAATTCTCCTTGCATTTTTATTACAGGTTTGTGGTTTGCATCCTCAAACTTTTCTGCCACGCACCAATCCAATCGCGTCTGGAAATCCCTGTTGGCAGCTTCAATCCATCTTGAATAGGAGGCTGCGGACACATCTGCATATACATTAGCGAGTCCATCCACCTTGTAGTAGCGGCCTCCCCAACCGCCGTAAGACGGATTCTCGTAATTCCTGAGTCCATTCTTTAAAGCCCAGAGAAAGGCTGGTGAATCCCCTTCACTTACATAGTCCTGGGGATAGAGCGCACCCAGGGGACCGTGATTATTTTTTACCTCGTTTTTGATAAACGCAAAGGTAAAGGATTGACTTCCATAGTCCCAGGTTCCGTTGAAGTAATGATCGAGCAGCATGGTCACTTTTGGATGATAGGTCTCAATGTAATTCCCGGCCCCGTCCTGGTACCATATATTGTGCATCACTGCTTTTGAAATGGCCCTGTCATACTCATCGGGAAATTCTGTTTGTATTTTGTAAAAAGCCCTGGCCGCTGTATTACCGCCTCCCCAGGCCTGGATATATACTTGGCGCGGATCTTCTTCCAGGAGGATCTCCACGATCCGGTCAGAACCAGGAGTGTCTGCCCAGTCATCAGGTTTGATTTGAGGCTCCATCCCGGGTCTGCGTTCGGGGGACCGATTATTTACTACAATATGCTTGGGATCTTCGTCCCCCACATAACTCAGGGCCCTGATCTGGTCGGCAGTGGGATAGTCCGAATCATGTTTGATCAGATTTGGATGCACCTCTTCGTAAGCATTTACCTGCTTATCGTACCAGTCTTTGTTGCTGTGTCCTTCTCGTTGGTAAACAGAATTGGTTTCGATGATGGCCAGCAACTCCACATCGTTGCTATAGAGCAGAAAACGAATCATTGAGCTGCGATCGTCAACCTCTCCATCAGTCATCACAACAACTCGTGGTTTACTATCCTGGCTTTGGATTTCGACCTCAAGGATGCTAAATAGTGCGAGAAAAATCAGAAAAGGAATGGTTTTTAGTTTGAACATGACGACTTAGTGTTTTTATTGGTAAATTATATGCGATTCCGAAACCTTAATGTAGCCAATAAAGATGAAAATCAAGTCAGTTAGTCTCCTCGTTTTTCTGTTTTGTTTAACTATCATGGTGAGCTGTGAATCAAGCCCTACAGAAAGCAACATTGATTATCCTATAGCCCCTGTGGATTTTACGCAGGTGAAGTTAAATGAGGGATTCTGGAAGGACTGGGTGGAAACGGTTCATGATGAAACCATTCCCTTCGCCTTTCAGAAGTGTGAGGAGACAGGGAGGATCGATAATTTTATTTTTGCGGGTGGCATAAAAGAAGGGAAGTTCCAGGGAAATTACGGGTTTAATGATTCGGATCTTTATAAGATCATGGAGGGCGCTGCATATGCATTACTGATCGAAGAGGATCCGGAGCTGGCAGCTTACCTGGACACCCTGGTCTACTATGTATCTGAGGCTCAGGAAGAGGATGGTTATCTCTATACCGCATGGACCCTGAAGGCCAATGATTATATTGATTTCAGCTGTTGTACCTATAGCGAAGAGGGGCAGTGGATCGAAACCCAGAACTCAAGTCATGAGTTTTATAATGTGGGACATATGTATGAAGCGGCGGTGGCCCATTACCAGGCAACTGGAAGCAGAACATTTCTGGATGTGGCGCTGAAGAATGCTGATTTAATCTACGATGTTTGCATCACGCAGGGCAATAACTACGTTCCGGGTCACCAGGAGATTGAGATCGGACTTGTAAAGCTGTACCGCATAAGCGGGGATGAGCGCTACCTGCAGCTGGCCAAACACCTGCTGGATATCAGGGCCGATGTTCTGGATGTGGAATACAGTCAGGCCCACCTTCCGGTAACAGAACAGTCCGAAGCCGTTGGACATGCAGTCAGAGCCAACTATATGTATAGTGCCATGGCCGATGTGGCTGCACTCACAGGCGATTCAGCCTATCTGGAAGCCATTGGACGGATCTGGGACAATGTGGCGGAGAAGAAACTATCCATTACGGGAGGCGTGGGTGCCAGTCGCCATGGAGAAGCATATGGTGAGAACTACGATCTTCCCAACCATCCCTACAATGAAACCTGTGCAGCCATTGCTAATGTTTACTGGAACCACCGGATGTTCCTGCTCCATGGTGATTCAAAGTACATGGATATACTGGAGCGCTCGCTCTATAACGGGGTAATTTCGGGCTTATCGCTGGATGGCACCTTGTTTTTCTATCCCAATACCTTGCAGCATGATGGGGAGGCTAAATTTAACCAGGGTGTAAATGGGCGCTCTCCCTGGTTTAACTGCTCCTGTTGCCCTTCAAACCTGAGCAGGTTTGTTCCTTCGGTGGCCAGCTATGCCTATGCCAGCAAGGGAGATGATATCTATGTAAATCTGTTTATGAATAGTGAAGTGTCGGTAGAGACTCCCGGGGGTGAGCTGATCATTTCACAACACTCCGCATATCCCTGGGAGGGTAGTATCGAATTGGATTTTCAGAATGTAGAGGCAGTGAGAGCCGATCTGCATATCCGGATCCCTGGCTGGGCACAGAACACACCTGTTCCCTCAGATCTTTTTCGATTTACAGATGAGCAGCAGGCCCAGCACGTGCTGCAGGTCAATGGAGAAGCTGTTGAGATCGCTTTGGTGAAGGGCTATGCAGTGTTGCAGGGAGAGTGGAAGCGGGGAGACCGGATTACGCTGGAGCTGCCCATGGAGGATAGGGTGATCGTTGCACATAAAGATGTGAGTGCCAAAACCGGACTGCTGGCAGTTCAATATGGTCCCCTGGTATACTGTGCAGAACAGATCGATAATAATGTTGATGTTCTGGAGGCAAGGATTGGTGCGGATTCCAGATTTGAATCCCAATTCAATCCCGGACTCCTTGGAGGGATCAATATGTTGAAGGGTGAGGAGATCAATCTGATCCCCTATTACGCCTGGGCCAACCGTGAGGTGGGTAAAATGAATGTCTGGTTTAACCGTATAAATTAATCAATACAACTCCAACTCTTATGAAAAAGATTCGCTACGCATTATTACTGCTCGCAGCACTTCCATTTTTAGTGAATGCACAATCCATTCACCAGGATAATATCCTCTACGGTGCAGCCTACTACCACGAGTATATGCCCTATGAGCGGCTAGATGAGGATGTAAGAATGATGAAGGAGGCGGGAATCTCTGTGGTTAGGGTGGGGGAATCCACCTGGAGCCTTTTTGAGCCCCGGGACGGCGAGTTTGAGTTTGCCTGGATGGACCGGATTATAGACAAGATGCATGAAGCAGGCATCAAGGTGATCCTGGGGACGCCGACTTATTCCATACCGGCCTGGTTGTGGCATAAGCATCCGGAGATTCTGATCGATTACCGCAATGGAAGGAAGGCCAGTTATGGGATCAGGCAAAACATGAATATCACCAGCCCCACCTTTCTCTTCTATTCGGAACGTATTATCCGGAAGATGATGGAGCATTACGCCTCCCACCCCGGAATTATTGGATTCCAGGTGGATAATGAAACAGAGGCAAGAGGAGTTAATAATTATGATTTTCATGTGAGCTTTGTAAATCACCTGAAAAAGAAGTACAAAACCACAGAGAACCTGAATAAAATATGGGGACTGAACTACTGGGGAATGACCATTGATAGCTGGGAGGAGGTACCCCCACGTGATGGAGTTACCAATACGGGGTATAAGCTGGAGTGGGCACGGTTTAACCGGAAAGCAGTGGCCGATTTCTTAACCTGGCAATCGGAGATTGTGGCTGAGTATAAGCGGGACGATCAGTTTGTCATGCACTGCTTTATGCCTTCGGTTCAGAATATAGACCAGATTGCCAGTGCTTCGAAAATGGATATCATGGCCATGAATGTTTACCATGATCAGCAGGACGGTCTGACCGGCAACGAGATCGCTTTTGCAGGTGATTACTTCAGATCGGTGAAGGGTAGCAATTACCTTGTGACAGAAACAAATGCCCAGACCATAGGCTGGACTTCCAAAACTCAACAACCTCCTTATCCTGGTCAGATGAGGCAAAATGTGTATGCGCATATTGGCTCAGGGGCTAATATGATTGAGTACTGGCACTGGCATTCCATTCATTACGGACAGGAAATCTACTGGAAAGGGGTGCTTTCACATGACCTTCAGCCCAACAGGGCCTATGCAGAGGTAAGTAAAACGGCCCATGAGCTGCAAAAATTCGGAACAAAGCTGGTGAATCTTAAAAAGAAGAATGATGTGGCCATCCTCTTCAGCCATGATTCCAATGATGCCCTGAATTTTATGCCCTTTAACGGATCTGGTTCTGACTGGGAAGAATCCACCAACAATGCCTATCGCAGTCAGTTGGTCGCCCAGTTTCATAAGGTGCTATACCAGAATAATATAGGAGTTGACTTTATCTTTCCTGAACAGTTGAATCTGGAAAAATATAAGTTGGTAATCATCCCCTCTTTATATGTCGCATCAGACGAATTACTGGGAAAAATCACTGATTATGTGAAGAATGGGGGCCATGTGATTATGCAGTTTAAAAGTGGATTCAGCGATGAGAACTCCATGGTC
>QMPQ01000181.1 GCA_003648635.1 Bacteroidota bacterium
GTTGAGGCGTGATCATCTTTAACAGCGTTGTTTTCCCGCATTGACGGGGGCCATAGATGACAATGGCCCTGTTGCGGTTAAGCTTACTGATGATTTTATGGAGAGGTATCCGCGGAATCATATGTGAAATATTGCAAAAATCAATATAACTTCAAAATAGTTATAACAATTATGAAGATAACATGAATATAATTAGGTTTCTATTCTTTCGTATGGGCTGATTAGGGTTAGAGGATAGTAGAGTCGGAAATGGAAATAAAAAAAGGGCAGCTTAGCCAGCCAAAGGCTGGGTTCAGTGCCCGTTTTATTTACCATTGGAGACTTGTACTAATCCTCCTCCTGTTCGGCGGCGTACGCTTTCAGGAGTTCATCCTGGATATCTCCAGGCACCTGTGCATACTCATCGAACTTCATACTATACATGGCACGTCCACTGGTCAGTGAGCTCAGTGAAGTGGAGTATTTATTCATCTCCGCCAGGGGTACTTTAGCTGTGATCTTTTCAAAGCCCTTTTCGCTGGCCATGCCCTGTACGATGGCACGGCGTCCCTGCAGGTCACTCATTACATCACCCATGTAGTCGGAGGGTACCAGTACCTCTACTTCGTAAACCGGCTCCATGATCTTAGGACCAGCTATCTTGAAGGCCTGGCTGAAGGCGTGTCGTCCAGCCAGCATAAAGGAAATCTCATTGGAATCCACGGGGTGCATCTTCCCGTCATAAACATAGACGCGGATGTCACGGGCGTATGAACCGGTCAGTGGTCCCTCGTCCAGCTTCTCCATGATCCCTTTCAGGATGGCGGGGAGGAAACGAGCATCGATCGAGCCACCTACAATACCATTTACAAACTCCAGTGTACCACCCCAGCTCAGTTCGTGGGTATCCACACCGCGGTTGGCTATTTTCTGGTCTTTTCCACCTATTTTGAACATCTTTTTTGGCTCGGAACCTTCTATGTAGGGCTCAATAATCATATGTACCTCACCAAACTGTCCGGAACCACCTGATTGTTTCTTGTGGCGGTAGTAGCTCTGGGCAAACTTGGTAATGGTTTCACGGTAGGGAATTTTTGGAGCCACAAACTCGGTCTCCACTTTATAGATATGGTCCAGCTGCCACTTCACAATATTGAGGTGGTATTCACCCTGCCCCGATAGTATGATCTGCTTCAGCTCCTTGCTGTATTCAATCTGAACGGTGGGATCTTCCTGGTTGATTCTTGTCAGTGCCTCACCCAGTTTCTCTTCATCACCTTCAGTAATTGTTACTATGGCAGTCCTGAACTTCGGTTCCGGGAAGGGAATGCTATCAAATTCATAAGATACATTGGGAGAGGTCAGCGTTTGGTTGGTCTTGGTGTTTTTCATCTTCACCGTACAACCGAGGTCGCCTGCCACCATGGAGGTAACCTTCTCACGATTCTTACCCTGGGAGGCAAAAATTTGTGAAAAACGCTCTTTGTTACGGGTCGTATTGTTGGTGAGGTCATCGCCTTCCTTAACGGTTCCGGAAACCACTTTAAAGAAGTTGATTTCCCCAATATGCGATTCCACGGAAGTCTTATAAATAAAGACGGAAGCAGGTCCTTTTGCATCGCATTTAACCTCGGTGCCATCTTTTGTAGTAAAACTACCCATCTCATTGGTGGAAGGAGCCACATTGGTAAGGAACTCCATAAAACGACCAACACCCATGTTGTTTTTGGCGGACATGCAGAAAACCGGATACATCCCGCGGGCTATAACACCTGCCGTAATTCCAGTACGCATCTCATCCTCGGTGAGACCATCATTTTCAAAAAAGAGCTCCATCAGGGCCTCATCATTCTCGGCAGCCTTTTCGATCAGTTCGTTGCGAAGCTCTTCAGCACGCTCCTTCTCTGAATCAGGGATATCGGTAATCTCAGGCTTGCCACCATCTTTGGAATACTTGAAAAGTTTGAAAAGGATGATGTCCACAATGGAGTTAAATCCGGGACCTGCATTTACCGGGTACTGGGCCAATACGGCATCGCCACCCAGGCTCTCCTTGATCGTCTCAAAAGCCTTCTCAAAATTGGCATGGTCATGGTCACATTTATTAACTACCACCACTGCTGGCTTGCTAAATTTCTCCAACCAGCGGCTGTGAATCTCGGTACCCACTTCAACGCCATTCTGAGCGTTGACCAGGATCACACCGGTATCGGCTACATGCAGGCTGGATACAGTACCACCTACGAAATCGTCAGCTCCGGGAACATCAAGGATATTGATCTTCTTACCATTGTATTCTGTGAACATCACACTGGAATACATGGTGGTCTGGTTCTCCTGTTCGATCTGGTGGAAGTCAGAGACGGTGTTTTTATTGTCCACGTCCCCCCTTCGGTCGATCACGCCACCTTCGAAAAGCATGGCCTCCACAAGTGTGGTTTTACCTGCTCCGGAGTTTCCAAGCAGGGCAATGTTTTTAATCTGGTTGGTTGAATATGTCTTCATTGGGAATTAAATAAAAGGTAATCAGTTATTTATATATGAAATTTGTTTCTAACAGCCTGAGAATTAGTAGGGCAAAAGTAATAAAAATTTGAATCTAAACAACTGATAAAAACGGATGAAGCAATGGTAAAAAATGCCTTCCTGAAGCGAAATGGAAGAGCAAGGGAGGATGTTCAAAACCGGGACATTGAAAAAAATCCCCCCGAAGGGGTCTTGGGAAACCCCTATAAAATCTGTAATTCGTAGGGGGTGAGGAATATTGGGGAATTATTCATTAAATTATTATTGTTTTTTGAAAATAAATTCTACCTTTGCGAACCGAAATTAGCGACGTTTATAAACAAAGATCAATAATAATATGCCGACGATTCAGCAATTAGTTCGTAAAGGCCGAAAGAAATTGAACGACAAGAGTAAGGCTCCTGCCCTGGATTCATGTCCACAAAGGCGCGGTGTTTGTGTACGTGTTTACACCACTACACCAAAGAAGCCAAACTCAGCCATGCGTAAGGTGGCAAGGGTACGTCTGACCAACCAGAAGGAGGTCAACGCATACATCCCGGGAGAAGGTCACAACCTTCAGGAGCATAGTATTGTGTTGATCCGTGGTGGAAGGGTGAACGATCTTCCAGGTGTAAGGTATCACCTCATCCGTGGTGCACTGGATACATCAGGTGTTGAAGGCAGGACCCAGAGAAGAAGTAAGTATGGTACAAAAATGCCTAAAAAGAAATAGTGCACTGCACAGTGTGTACAGTACTCGATAGTATATATATATTATTATAATGAGGAAGACAAAACCAAAGAAGAGAATTCTACTGCCCGATCCAAGATACAAAGATGTGTTCGTAACGCAGTTTGTAAACAACATGATGCTCGACGGTAAGAAGAGCATTGCGTACGACATTTTTTATGAAGCCATGGATCTGATTGAAGCCAGGACCAAGGAAGAAGGAAAAACGCCCCTTGAGGTTTTCAAGCAGTCGCTGGATAACATCACTCCCCAGGTTGAGGTAAAAAGCCGCAGGGTTGGTGGTGCCACATTCCAGGTTCCCATGGAAGTGCGGAATGAGCGCAAGACTTCCATTGCCATGAAAAACATGATTCTTTTTGCCCGCAAACGTCCGGGTAAATCGATGGCGGAGAAATTAGCAGGTGAGACCATAGCAGGATACAACAACGAAGGTGGTGCATATAAAAAGAAAGAGGATACGCACCGCATGGCTGAAGCCAATAAGGCTTTCGCCCATTTTAGGTTCTAATAAAATATTGAAATAGCATTTATTGCAAGGTAAGTGTGTGACACTTATGAACCCAGATTTAAAACATACTAGGAATATCGGGATCATGGCACACATCGATGCCGGGAAGACTACCACCACAGAACGCGTACTGTTCTATACTGGTATCACCCACCGCATCGGTGAAGTCCATGACGGAGCCGCTACAATGGACTGGATGGTACAAGAGCAAGAGCGCGGTATCACCATTACATCAGCAGCCACTACCACTTTCTGGAACCACAACGACCAGGAGTTCAAGATCAATATTATTGATACTCCGGGACACGTCGATTTCACCGTTGAGGTGGAGCGTTCGTTGAGGGTACTGGATGGTGCAGTTGCAGTATTCTGTGCTGTTGGCGGAGTTGAGCCTCAGTCTGAGACAGTATGGCGCCAGGCAGATAAATATAAGGTGCCCCGTCTAGCTTTTATTAATAAGATGGACCGTGTGGGTTCCGATTACCTCCGAGTGGTTCAGGAGATCGCAGATAAGCTGGGATCCAACCCCGTACCCATGCAGATTCCCATTGGATCCGAAGAGAACTTCAAAGGTATCGTTGACCTTATCGAGCGTAAAGCCATCGTCTGGAAAGAGGACGAAGAGATGGGGATGAAATACGAGTACTGTGAGATCCCCGAGGAAATGCTTGAGGAAGTGGAGGAGTGGAGAGAGAAGCTGGTAGAGGCCGTTTGTGTCTCTGACGATACGCTGCTCAATAAATTCCTGGAGGACAGGGATTCCATCAGCCATGAAGAATTTATGGAGTATGCCCGCAGGGCCACCATCAATATGGAAATTGTTCCGGTGCTTTGTGGTTCTGCTTTTAAGAATAAAGGAATTCAGCGTATGCTGGATGCCATTTGCGATTTACTTCCCAGTCCCATTGATGTAGGTGCCGTTACCGGAATCGATCCCAAGAATGAACAGGAGATCACCAGGCAGCCCCAGGATGATGAAGCGCTCACCGCATTGGTATTTAAGATTGCCACCGATCCTTTTGTGGGACGCCTGGCCTATTTGCGCATATACTCCGGAAAGGTACAGGAAGGTGTAATGGCTTTTAATAACCGTACTGGTAAGAAAGAACGTATCAGCCGTATCTATCAGATGCATGCCAACAAGCAGAATCCGAAGAAGGAGATTGGTGCTGGCGATATCTGTGCAGTGGTTGGACTGAAAGATCTGAAAACTGGTGATACCATCACTTCGGTGGGCAAGCCCATGATTCTCGAAGCCATTGATTTTCCCGAACCTGTTATTGGAATTGCCATTGAGCCCAAAACCCAGGCAGACATCGATAAACTCGGTATTGCACTGCACAAGCTGGCAGAGGAAGATCCCACATTCCAGATTCGTAGTGATCCGGAAAGTGGACAGACCACCATCAACGGGATGGGCGAACTGCACCTGGAGATCCTGATGGATCGCCTGAAGCGTGAGTTCAAGGTAGAGTGTAACGTGGGTACTCCTCAGGTTAACTATAAAGAGGCACTTACCATCGAGGTTAAGCACCGTGAAGTTTTCAAGAAGCAAACCGGTGGTCGTGGTAAATTCGCCGATATCGAAGTCTTCATCGGTCCGGCCGATGAGAACACTAAGGGACTCGAGTTTAAAAATGAGATCAGGGGAGGTAATGTCCCCAGAGAATATATTCCATCCGTAGAGAAGGGTTTTAAAAATGCCATGTTCAACGGACCCCTTGCAGGTTTTGCTATTGAGGGACTGAAAGTGCGTTTGACAGATGGTTCTTTCCATGCGGTGGATTCCGATCAACTCGCTTTTGAGATTTGTGCTCGCCAGGCTTTTAAGCATGCTGCTTTAAAAGCTAATCCGGTGATGCTTGAACCGATAATGGCCGTTGAGGTGGTCACCCCCGAAGAGTATATGGGCGATGTGATCTCTGATTTGAACAAAAGGCGCGGACAGGTTGAGGGAATGGATTCCAAAGCAGGTGCAAGGGTCATTAAGGCCAAAGTGCCCCTGTCTGAGCAGTTCGGTTATGTAACCGTACTCAGGACACTCTCTTCCGGAAGGGCCACTTCGACCATGGAGTTCAGTCATTACCAAAAGATGCCGGCCAATTTGTCAAAAGAAATTCTTGAACAGGTAACAGGAAAAGTTTAGATATAATCAGATAGATAATGAGTCAGAAGATTAGAATTAAATTAAAGTCATACGATCACAACCTCGTCGACAAAAGTGCCGAGAAGATTGTAAAGACAGTGAAGTCCACCGGAGCTGTGGTTAGCGGACCCGTTCCATTACCCACCCACAAGCGTGTGTACACTGTATTGAGGTCTCCCTTCGTAAACAAGAAATCGAGGGAACAATTCCAGTTAAGCTCATTCAAAAGGTTGCTGGATATTTACAGTTCCACTCCCAAGACCATCGACGCACTCATGAAACTTGAGTTGCCCAGTGGAGTAGAAGTTGAAATCAAAGTCTAACAGAGGTAAAAACAGAATACGATGCCAGGATTAATTGGTAAGAAAATTGGAATGACTTCCATTTTCGATAAAGACGGAAAGAACATCCCCTGTACTGTGATTCAGGCCGGGCCCTGCACGGTTACACAGGTGAAGAATGTTGACACTGACGGTTATGCATCAGTTCAGCTGGCTTTTGATGAAAAAAAGGAGAAGAATACTCCCAAGGCCGAACAGGGCCATTTTGCAAAAGCCAACACCACTCCCAAAAAGAAGGTGATTGAACTGAAGGGGTTTGTTAAGGATTGGAAAGCTGGTGACGTGATCAACGTGGACTATTTTCACGATGACACATGGCTCGATGTATCCGGAATGTCAAAAGGTAAAGGATTCCAGGGTGTTGTAAAGCGTTACAACTTCAAAGGTGTGAACGATGCAACCCACGGTCAGCATAACAGAATGCGTCACCCCGGTTCACTGGGAGCCTCTTCATATCCTTCCCGGGTATTTAAAGGTATGCGCATGGGTGGTCAGATGGGAAATAAGAAGGTGAAGATTCTCAACCTGCGCGTGATGAAGATTGTTCCCGAGAACAATCTGCTCATTCTTAAAGGTTCTGTTCCCGGATCAAATGGTTCATA
This sequence comes from Bacteroidota bacterium, assembly GCA_003648635.1. Lineage (GTDB taxonomy): Bacteria > Bacteroidota > Bacteroidia > Bacteroidales. The sequence goes on from QMPQ01000181.1 coordinate 6,836, forward strand.
TTTAATTATTGAGAAGTGATGGAATTAGATGTAATGAATATATCCGGCAAGAGCACCGGTAAAAAGGTTAAGCTGAACAAGGAGATCTTTGGAATTGAACCTAACGATCACGCCATCTATCTGGATGTGAAGCAGCTAACAAACCGCAAGCGTCAGGGTACGAGCAAGACCAAAGAACGTGCTGAGATCAGGGGTAGCCGCAAGAAGATCAAGCGTCAGAAGGGAACCGGTACCGCCCGTTTTGGCGATATCAAGAATCCCCTGTTCAGAGGCGGTGGACGCGTTTTTGGTCCCAGGCCCAGAAGCTATGGTGGCAAACTGAATCGCAAAGTGAAAGATCTGGCTCGCAAAAGTGCACTGGCCTATAAGGTACAGAACAAGCAGATGATGGTGGTAGAGGACTTCAATATGGAGGCCCCCAAGACCAGCGAGTTTGCTGCCATTCAGAAAAACCTGAAACTTGACGACAAAAAGTCGCTCTTCGTCATCGATGAAAGAAATAAAAATGTATATTTGTCGTCGCGAAATTTACAGAATTCAAAAGTTATAACACTCTCAGAATTAAACACATACGAAATAATGAATGCTTCGGCACTCTGTTTCGTTGAGAGTTCACTTGAGGTTCTGCAAAAGAATGCTTAATCGTTTGAATCGAACA
>QMPQ01000182.1 GCA_003648635.1 Bacteroidota bacterium
ACCAGTGGAGGAACCCTCCCCTTTTCTCTGACAACCAAAACATTTGAAAACCCTGAAAGTATATTAATCCCAAGCATCAAAAGTATACCGGCCATAGCAATATGACCGGTGGCAGAGTGGGGATCCTTTCCAAAACTAACAAGAGCCACTCCCGCAATCCCCAACAGGATCACCAGCGTTTTGCTTAGGGTCATCTTGTCGCCAGGCATAATGAAATTGGCCACCAATGCAATAAAGAGTGGCTGAGAGCCAATGACAATTGCTGCCACAGCAGCAGGGATCATATTGATACCGGTATAAAACATGGTATACTGAAGGAAGGTCTGCAAAAAAGCGAATAGAAGAATCAGCTTCAGGTTCTCGCGAACGATCCTAAAATAGCGGGGGTTTACCCTGTAAGCCAGGGGGAATACCAACAATCCAGCAATAAAAAACCGGGTGCCCGCAAACTGCAGAGGTGTAGCATACTCAAGACCTATTTTTACTCCCGCAAAAGCAGTTGACCATAGCAAACATGAGATGATTGCCAGCACTGCAGTATTGAGCCTGGGATGCCCCATTACGCCAGGCTAAAAATCGTCCCCCAATGCAAATACTGGTTGTCTCTTCATCCAGCGACCCCGTGTGAAATCAGGAAAATCCTGGGCAGTCCCATTGTTCTCTATGGACAGTTCAGACAGTGGGGTGATAGCGCTCCAGGCTGCTGCATCATAGGCGTCTATTGGAGCCTCCAACTTCCTTTTTACTATCTCGACAAAGGCGTGATCCACAAAGAAATCCATGCCCCCATGCCCGCTACCCTCGGCATAGGCTCCATGCTTCTTCCAAAGGGGATGGTCGTATTTCTCCAGGTAGGTATTCATCTCTTCCCAGCTATGACCCGGACTTACATCTTCCACATAGATTCGTTTGGTATGGTAATCAAATTCGGTGAGCCCGGCCGAACCCTGAACCCTGAACCCCAGTGAGTAAGGTCGTGGCGAATTGCAGTCGTGGGTGACAATGATGGTCTCTCCATTTGAGGTCTCAATAGTGGATGTAATCACATCGCCCTGCTTCCATTTCAATGAGGCATTGGGGTGATCAGGACCACCATCGGGATGATTTACAATATAGCGGTTCAGTCCCACCGCCTTGGTGGCACTGGAAGTCAATGTGGAGAACCTGTTCCCGCGGTTGATATTGAACATGTTGGCAATGGGGCCAACTCCATGGGTGGGATATACATCGGCGTTCCTGTGAAGCGAATGTTCGGTACGCCAGGCCGATTCTGAGATTCCCTTTTCACCGAACTCCACCCCCGGGCCATAAGCGGTAAGACCATCATTAAATTTAACACCACGCAAATCGTGCTGGTATCCGCAGCGTGCATGTAGCAGCTCTCCAAACAAATCTTCCCTGACCATTTGCATCACTGCCATCACATCCCTGCGGTAACAAACATTCTCCAGAATCATCACCGGCACACCGGTCTCTTCATAGGTGTTTACCAGGTCCCAGCACTCTTCCAAAGTATTGGCAGCACTTACCTCCACACCAGCATACTTACCTGCCCGCATAGCATCCACCGACATGCGTGTATGCCAGAGCCACGGGGTTGCTATGATAACCCCATCTATATCACTTCGCTGCAAGAGATCGCGGTAGGCGTAAGCATCACCAGTGTAGCTTTCTGCTTTCTGCCCCCCACTCTTTGAGATCATTGCCTGTGCCTTTTCCAGGGCACCTGGATCCAGATCGCAGATGGCCGGGACGATCACATCATCCCTCATCAAGAGGTTATTCAAGTGGTTCCTGCCCCGCAGTCCGACTCCAATAAAGCCAATGCGGGCCTTCTCATTGCTGGTTTTCCCAAAAGCCTGGAAAGGAAGAACAGAGGCTGCTCCAATTACAGCTCCTGTCCTGATAAAATCGCGTCTTTGCATAGTATGTTTTTACAAGGGTGAAATCACATATGAGTACTTCATGGGCTCTGCCCTAAGCAAATATTCGGAATGGGTCCGGGCTCCCCAGGAATTGTCTCCTCCAACACCCATCTGTTTCCAGTCCACATTCAGAAACACCTGCTCCGATCTTTCCAGATCTATGGTATGGGCTCCATCACGAACCTCCCTGTCCAGCTGATCCTGTGAGAAGTGCAGGGCAGAAAAATCGATGGTCGGTGAACCCTTGATCATAAGACCGTTCCCTTGCCCATCAGACAATGTCAGCCAGCGTACATCGCATTTGTTTCCATTCTCCCCAGTGGTAATATAGGGCACATATTGCTCATCTACACTGCTGCTATATAGTCCAACATGCGAAGAGTGCTTGCGATCGATATAATTCTCATGCGGTCCCCTGCCAAAATACTCCAGTTTTTCGAAGCCCTCTGATACTACCATGCTCATCCCAAACCTGGGCACTTCCGGGAAGTTATCCGCTGAAGGCGTAAACTCCACACTTACCAGGACCTCGCCAAGTGAGTTACAGTGGTAGGCCACCTTGTAATTGGAAGAATTTTCCGGATGGATATATTCGGCCACCAGCACCACCATGCCTTCAATCTCAGCCGGGACAAGGGTCTGCAGCGTCAGCTCTTCCCCGAAAGTCTTCCACATGGCACAGCGTACCTCCAATCTGTTTCCAAAATCGTTTTCGATGGGAGCCCTCCAAAAGTTGGGTGTGGGTCCTGCCGAGAACAGCTCTTTGTTATTCATCACATAGGAAGTCATTTGCCCGGTGGCCCTGTCAAACTGGATCTCACCTCCCGGAACCTGGACAGTTAGCACCGTTTTGGTCTCCACAAATGAAACTTCACCGCTTCCTTTTTTTGCAAACTCTTCTGTACAAACACTGGTCGCCGCTGCCGGATTCATGGCAAACTGTCCGCCGGCCACCTCGTGTCCGGCAGGTATCATGGGTGCTTCCTCCCTGGTTACCATAGCCAGGTTCAGAAAATACTCTTTGGAGGGATCTTCTACCCCGCTGCTTATACCAAGGTCCACGTATGCAGAGCCAGCCGGCCCCACTTCAGGTGATTCAAGCACACCCGATTCTACAACAACACCCGCTGCTGTGAGCTCCCATTTCAGATCAAATCCTTCCAGACTGATGAAATCGTGCCTGTTGATCACTTTGACTACTCCCTGGTTTACGGGTACTGCTTCAAAATCTACATTCTGATAGGCCCGCTTCATTTCATAGATGGAGGGGTGAACGGTCCGGTCGGGAAACACCATTCCATTTAGACAGAAAGATCCATCGTTGTGTACATCTTCGGGCTCAAAATCGCCCCCATAGGCCCAGTATTTCGTACCATCGTCGGTCTTTTGTGCAATGCCCTGGTCCACCCAGTCCCAGATAAATCCTCCCTGGAGCTGATCGTATTTTTCAATCACGTCCCAATAATCCATGAAGTTTCCGTTGCTGTTTCCCATAGCGTGCACATATTCACATTGGATCAGCGGTTTGTCGGGCTGTCGCTCTACGTACTTCACCATATCGGGGATGCGCATATACATGGGACAGAAAATATCGGTATTCCTGCCACTGGTGGCTCGTTCATACTGAACCGGCCGGCTAAGATCGCGCTGCTTGATCCAGTCGTAGGTGGCATCAAAACAGACGCCATCGCCCGCCTCATTACCCAGCGACCAGATAATCACCGAAGGGTGGTTCTTATCACGCTCAACCATCCGGATGGTGCGATCAAGATGTGACAAGGTAAAGAGGGGATTGTTCCCCAGGGTGCGTTTGGGATTATAACCCATTCCATGTGATTCAATATTGGCCTCGTCAACCACATAGAGACCGTACTGATCGCATAGCTCGTACCAGCGGGGATCGTTGGGATAGTGTCTGGTTCGGACTGCATTCACATTATAAAGTTTCATTAACTCAATATCCTTCAGCATGATCTCTTCACTGATCACATGTCCCTCGTATTCATCATGCTCGTGCCGGTTAACCCCTTTCAAGGTTACCGCCTTTCCATTTACCAGAAGTTTCCCGTATTTGATCTCCGAGGTACGAAAACCCACCCTCGAGGAAAGATGTTCCAGCTCATTTCCTTCGCCATCTTTTAGTGTCAGCACCAGGGTATAGAGGTCGGGTGTTTCGGCCGACCAAAGCTTTACATCGCCAAGCAAGTCAGAAAAAGAAGCTGTCAATACCCCTTTCTCAATCTTTTCCAGAGCTAACTCTTTGGCCCAAATTTCCTCACCAACACTGGAAATCAGGTTCGCATCGATCGTATAGGATCCTTTTGCTTTGCCTGCAAGCACACGAACCTCCACGTCAAGATCCAGCATTCCGGTTTTATAGTCGCTGGTCAATCCGGCTTTAGAGAAAAAATCATGTATATGGATTTCAGGTCTTGCCTCCAGGTATACCTCACGCTCTATCCCACTGATCCGCCAGAAATCCTGACATTCCAGCCAGGAGCCATCCGACCAGCGGTATACTTCAACTGCTACCTGGTTTTCACCCTCTGCTACATAGGAGCTAATGTTAAATTCAGCCGGGGTTTTGCTACCCTGACTGTATCCCACTTTTTCTCCATTTACCCACAGGTAAAAAGCTGATTTTACGGCACCAAAATGGATATATACCTGCTTATCATTCCAGGCTTCGGGCAGATTAAAAGTTCTCCTGTAAGAACCCACAGGATTATTTTCGGTGGGAATTTCCGGTGGATTGGGTTTGAGTGTCCATTCATAGGGAGTATTTGAATAGATAGGAATTCCATACCCTTTCATCTCCCAGTTGGAAGGAACATCTATCTGATCCCAATCGGAATCGTTGAACGAAGTTTGATAAAAATCAACAGGTCGTGCACCAGGATTGTCTGAATAGTGGAACTTCCAGGGGCCATTCAATGTCATATAATTTCCTGAAGCGTTCTTTTCTCCTTCGATGGCCTGCTCGAAGCTGTCAAAAGAAAATCTTGTTGCATGGGGATCTTCGCGGTTGACTTCCACAATGTCAGTATTTTGCCATTCAGGAAGGGTTTGCGAAAACGTGGAGATTACTGCCATAAAACAAAAGAAAAGGGTGAATGATATTCGTTGCATGGAGAAAAGTTTGAGGTTAGTAATTCTATAGTTAATGCTTGGGGGATTAGCCCCATAGGGATTCGGGATAACAACCGTCATCCACCAACTTGCGGATGGCCTTCAATACTCTGGGTTTATCCTCCTGGTAAGTCACACCAAACCACGAGTCAGGGGTTTGCAACACAGACATATTGGATTTTCCAACTGCAATCAGGTTGTTTACCACAAGGGGAATAAAGATTTCCGCCTTGGGATTGTTCGTATTCTTTTTCAGGAACTTTTTGAAATCCTCCTCGATATGTGAAAAGAAATCAGGAGTAAATCCAAACAGGTTCATGGAGACTGTATCTTTGGGATCGAGTGGCTGAACTGTCCCGTCCTCTTCTTCAAATACAATATCCTCATCCTTCAGAAAAATTTTGGTGCGCTCCACCATCCCTGTAAGATATCCCTTATCGTTCACCTGACAAATTCCCCTTGCCACTGAGCCGTGTTTCGATACTGTTTTCTGAAGTTCAAAGCCTACCATACAATAGTTCCCGAGTGCCTCTTCGGAGGTTTGTGTCAGGAAATGGTTCATTATCTTATAAGATTTTCGGCCGTAATAATCATCCGCGTTGATAACAGCAAAAGGCTCATTGATGGCATCTTTTGCCATTAGCACAGCATGAGCAGTACCCCATGGCTTCACACGATCTTCAGGTACAGTAAATCCCTCGGGAAGATCCTCAAGTGACTGGATCACATAATCTACCTGCAGGTGTGATGGAAACTTCTTGATATAATTTGTTTTGAAATCCTCTTCCATTTTGGGAGAAATAACAAAAACAAAGCGTTCAAATCCTGCACGGATAGCATCATAGATGGAGTAATCGGTAATGGTCTCACCCGACGGGCCAAAGGCATCTACCTGCTTCATTCCACCATAACGGCTTCCCATACCAGCAGCCAGAATCAAAAGTGTTGTTTGCATACGGAAATTAATTATGTCAAAATATAGATTGGTAAATGTACTTATCCAATATTAGCTTTCCAATAGTCGATATGTGTTTAAAAAATTTGAGATAATTAAGAAAAGATTAATTTTATGCCCATCACGCTTAACTAACTAAACTTCAAAATATCCTGAAATGAGCAATTCAAGCAAGATCAAGGTCGGTCCAGTCGGTCCATTAATGATTGTCGGTATTGTATTTTTTATGATCGGTTTTGGTGTGGGAATCAGTGGATTCCTTACTCCTGCTCTTCGATCAGCATTTAATCTTACAACCGGACAGTCCTACCTGGTTACCGCAGCAATCTTCTCTGCATTTTTAATTTTTGGTCGTCCTACCGGATGGGTAATTAAGAAGATCGGGTACCGAAAAGCAATGATGATCGCCTTTTTTATAATGGCATTAGGCATGTGGCTCTTTGTACCCTCATCCAAAGCGGTCAGTTTCCCCTTGTTCCTTGTCGCTCTTTTCGTGGGAGGTATTGGAAACACCCTGCTGCAGGGTGCTGTTAATCCCTACATCACAATCCTGGGACCTGAAGATACTGCTGCTGTTCGTATGAGCCTGATGGGGATCATGAACAAAATGGCCTGGTGGATGGCCCCCTTGTTCCTTGGGCTCTTTATTGACCTGGCTAAAGTGGATGTGAATGACATCATAATGCCCTTCTATATTGTAACAGGGATCATGCTTGTCCTGGGCGTCTTTGTTTACTTTGCTCCCTTGCCCGAAGTAAAAGCTGTAGGGGAGGATGAAGAGGAAGCTGCCGAGTCGTCCTACGCCGCTAAGAAGACAAGCATTTTTCAGTTCCCGCACCTGATGCTTGGAGTATTTGCTCTGTTTGTATATGTGGGTATTGAGACCCTCCCAATGGCCTCTATTATCGATTTTGCAAGAGCCACATTTGGAGATGTGCCCAACCTGCAAAACTATTCCAAATTTGTAACCCTGGGCCTGGTTGCCGGTTATATTTTCGGGGTGATCGCCATCCCCAGGTTTATATCTCAACAGAAAGCACTGATCGCATTCTCCCTTCTGGGTATAGGATCTTCCATGCTGCTGATCTATCTGCCTGCACAGTATGCATTTTACGCCCTGTTGATGATCTCTTTCTCAAACTCACTGATGTGGCCCGCCATCTGGCCCCTGGCCATGAAGGATCTGGGTAAATTCACCAAGGTTGGTGCCTCCTTGCTGGTAACAGCTATCGTAGGTGGAGCTGTTGTTCCGCTTATTTTCGGAACCATAGTTGATGCGGTTAAAACTACAGACCAAGCAGTGGTAGCAAACTTCCAGACCGCCTATTGGGTCATGGTACCATGTTAC
>QMPQ01000183.1 GCA_003648635.1 Bacteroidota bacterium
CCAGTTACTCAGCGGGAACACCCTGAAGTGCTCCCCCATGTGCTTCTTCCCATTGAATATGTTCCAGAGCTCGGGACGCTGGTTCTTGGGATCCCATTGTCCAAAATCATCCCGGTGTGAAAAGAAGCGCTCTTTGGCCCTGGCCTTCTCCTCATCGCGGCGTCCGCCTCCAAGGGCAGCATCAAACTTAAACTCTTCTATGGCATCCAATAGTGTAACAGTTTGCAATACGTTCCGACTGGCGTTCACTCCAGTCTCCTCTACTGCCTTACCAGCATCAATGGAGTCCTGTACCAAACGAACAATGATTCTTCCACCGGTGGATTCCATCATTTGATCCCTGAATTCAAGCGTCTCCGGAAAGTTATGACCTGTATCGATATGCAGGCAGGGAAAGGGAACTATCTGGGGCCAGAAAGCCTTACGGGCCAGGTGGTACATCACGATGGAATCCTTTCCTCCAGAGAATAACAGGGTGGGCTTTTCGAACTGTGCGCCTACTTCACGAATCACATAAATGGCTTCTGCCTCCAATTCACGCAGATGGGTAATGGAATAATCACTCATTGATAAGTCGTTTTTCCGGAAATTTTAGTGCTGACAAAGATAATAAAAAAAAGGCTGCCCCGAAGGAGACAGCCTTTTTGAATTATCTGTAATCTATGTTAGAATGCAGCTGAAGGAGTTGGTGTACCACCAACAGCATCCCAGAACAAAAGTGTACGTACATCATCACCACCAATGGCAGCTGCAGCTGAGGCGTAATTCTCGCCGTTCAGGTCAGGCTCATTGAATGGGTAGGGATAACGGTAGGGTATGTCCGTATAGCTCATATCCGGCGGTGGATTCAATACAGGCCAGTCAAACGAGCGCCATGTACACCATCCTTCCATGCCCCTGTTGTGAAGAGCAAGCCACTTCTGTGTTCCGATCAGTTCCTTGTCCCTGGCAACATCCCAGGCTACATCAACTTGCGTCAGATACGCAGGATCCACGGTCACTCCCCAGTGAGCATGACTTTCGGCAATACCAGCCAGATAGTGCTCCTCAGCGGTTCCAGTGAGCGGAGCAATGCTCATTCCACGGGCAAGTGCTTCAGCAAGCATAAACTCCACCTCGGCATTACATGCGAATGTGGCCGGGAAATCAGGCGCAAACATAGCATCGCTGAAATGGCTGATTGAATTATAGGCTACTGTAGTAGAACCATATGTAATGCCAACATAGGCCCATTTCTCAACACCCACCTCTGTGGAAGTATCCGTCTGGGTAAAGAAGGCAGGCAAACGGGCATCGTCCAGGTCAACCATCATATCGATAATGGTATTCGCAGGCCCATAATCATTCCTTGCGGACGGAACAAAGAGCGCATAGATTGTATTCGTATGCGGAGTTACCGCGGTCCAGGGAAGTTGCATAACCTCACCTGCTTCAAGCATACCTGCATTAATGGCAGCTGTCAGTTCAGCTTGAGCTGTACCTGGATCAACATCGGCCAGGCGCATGCCCATCCGAGCCTTCAGAGTGGCTGCAAACTTTTTCCACATGGCTACATCACCACTATATACCAGGTCCTCAGCACCCCAGGAGCCATCAGCGGCACCAGCGGTCAGCGTGGCGATATCGGCATTAAGCCGCACCTGCAGATCAGACCAAATAGCCACCTGATCATCATATACAGGAGTCTTGTTATCGAAGCCACCCAGCGCCTCAGTATAAGGAACATTACCAAATATATCGACCAGGTTGTGATAAACAAGTACCTCCAGGATATCCACAATGGCCATACGGTTGGCGTTCATGCGGTTGAAGGTTTCACTCCCGCTCAGATCCCCAATCAGAACTTTAACTTCATTTAAATCCTGCAGGGCCAGGTAAGATGTATTCCAGTATCCGTCAGAAATCTGGCGGACATTGAATACATAGCGGCTAGGATCCGTATACTGAGTCATCCCGATATACTGGGTCATCATACGGCTAATGTTCGAATTCTGGCTCATATTATCAATCAGGGCCAGTGCACTCCTTATGCCATTGGTCAGAACAGTTTCTGCCGGCACATCAGTTGCGGCCTTCGGATTTTTGTTATCCGGAAGCTCGCAAGATGATACCAGTACCCCAAGTACCAGTATCAAAAGATATATATTTTTCATTTTCATAGTCATTCAATTTAAATATATAACAGTTAGAAATTGAGCTTCAAATTCACACCAACGGACTTGATTGATGGGTATGCACCCTGCTCAATACCCTGCTGGTTACCGGAAGTAAGGATTACTTCAGGATCGAAGTGCTCCACATTCTTGCTGATGATCCACAGGTTGCGACCAACCAGGGAAATATCAACCCCACGGATGAATGAATCACCCAGGACAGTTGCAGGAAGTGAATAAGAGAGTGAAACCTCACGCAGTTTCACATAGGATGCATCGAATACATAACGTGCAGTCGGTGAGTTATTGTAGTACCAGTAGCGGCCCCACCTGTAAGCAGGTACGTATACATCGTTGGCTGTTCCATCTTCAAAAACTGCGTCTTCGAAAATATTTCCACCACCGTCAGCAACCGGGTCACGCATGGGATTCCCCTTTGGGTTGTTCCCAACAGTCTCGGCATATACACCAGTGGCCTGACCATACTTGGTATTTATTGAGTAGATATCTCCACCCGTTTGCATGTCAACAAGGAAATAAAGGGACAATCCCTTCCATGTTAAACGGTTTGCGATACCCATGTTCCAGTCGGGCTGAATATTACCCAGTATGGCCAATGGATCGTCACCAATCATCAGGTAACCATTGTCCTGAACGGTTCTCTTACCATCGGTCCAGACATAGTCGGAACCTCTGATCGTTCCATAGGGTTCTCCTGGTATAGCATTGATCTTCACATCCCAGGCCGACATCAGCTGAAGGCTAGTTACACCATCTGCGAGAGAAATAACTGTGTTTTCGTTGGTAAACCAGTTCACATCAATGTTCCATGTAAAATCATTGGATTTCACAGGAACAATGTGAAGGGCTACTTCAACACCCTTGTTCTCCATTTCTCCACCATTCACATACATACTGCTGTATCCGGATGCTCTGGAAACAGGTACGGAGAAGATCTGGTCAAATGAATTGGTCTTATAAACAGCCAGGTCAATTCCAAGTCTGCTCTCGAAGAAGTAAGCTTCAAGTCCAGCTTCTATACTGTTTGTATATTCAGGTCTCAGGTTGGGATTCTGAAGGGTATTTCCCACTGAAAAGAGTGACATATTGCCCCAGTTAGTTCCCTGGGAATAAGTAGAAATAGTCCTGTAAGTTCCTGTAGCAGCACCTACCTGTGCATAGTTTAACCTCAACTTCAAGTAGTTCATCCATGCCACGTCCTTCATTCCACCCAATTCATGAATGAGCAGTGTACCTGCCACTGAGGGGTAGAAATAGGTGTCATCTGCATCAGGATTAGCACCTCTAAGGGTAGAAGACTGGTCCATCCTTGCAGTACCTTCTATATATACAAAGCCACCATAACCTACGGAGACATTAGCATAGAGACTCTGCTCACCCAGGGTACCCAGATATTCTGAAACAGACACTGGTGAAACCGAATTGGATACACTATAGAGTTCAGGTACTACCAGACCACCTACAGTGGAACCGGTGATCCGCTCCTGCTGACGATACCTGTAGTTGGCACCAACCAGACCGGTAAGGGAGATATTACCAAAACCCTTGTTGAATTTCAACATCAGGTCGGTGTTGGACTCCAGCAGGTTCCGGTGACGTGTATTGAAGTAAGATGTGCCTGTACTACCAATGGCAAGGCGCTCATTCTGAGTATCATAATAGGTATCAACGGCACTTCTGAGTGTCAGGGTTAACCAGTCAGTGAATTTATAGTCACCAGAAACATATCCCAGTACACGGCTACGGTTGTCATCTTCGTAGTTCTTATGACGTACCCAGTAAGGATTGTCAAAGTAAATGGGATAGAGGGATTCAGGCGTCCAGTAAGTGTAGTTCCATGTTCTGTGAAGACCGTTGGGAGACTCATACTCCTGCAGCCTTGCAAAATCAACGTTGGTCTGGAACCACTGTCCGAAGGACTGCATTACGTTTCCACCATCATAACCAGTACCCATACGACCCAGGGCATTCTGATAATTGTAGGTTACGTTGGCACTAACGCTCAACTTCTTTGTAAGGTTGTAGCTTCCTGAGAAGTTCACCGTGTGCTTTTTAAGTTCACTGTTAGGAAGAATACCTTTTTCATTATAGTTGGTGTAGGATAACCTGAAACGGCCATCTTTGTTACTACCATCAAATGCAAGTGTATTCACAAACCTGGTATTGGTCTCAAAGAAAGAAGGCATACGGTTCTCCTCTGAAGGAGGCATCCAGGGCCTTTTTTCACCATAATTAGACGCGGCAGGATCAAGAGCATCCCAGTGAACTACCATCAGGTTGGGATCAAATTTGGCACCCCAGGAGGCATCCTCAGAGGTGGGAGCGATCAGGTCATTGGAACCGTCACCATCCACATCTCCATAGAAGAAGTTATTTGTGGGATCCTCATAAAAAGGACCATAACCGCCACCATACTCAAACTGCTGCTGAGGAAGGGTTGACTTGTCAATTTGACCAACCATGAGGTTGGTGCTAAAAGAAACACCAATTCCCTGACGGGTTGTTCCTTTCTTGGTTGTAACCAGGATAACACCGTTGGCAGCACGTGAACCGTAGAGTGCAGAAGCTGCAGCACCTTTCAATATTGAGATAGACTCAATATCATTTGGGTTCAGGTCCTGGGCAACGTTACCATAGTCATAACCACCCCAACCGCTACCACCTGTAGCGTAGTTGCTGTTGTCCACAGGGACACCATCAATTACATAAAGGGGCTGGTTGTTACCGGTAATGGAAGTACTACCGCGTATCAGAACGTTGGAAGATCCACCCATAGTGTTGGCGGCCTTGATCTGAACACCGGATACTTTACCGGAAAGGGCTGATGCAAAGTTAGATGAAGCTGTTCCGCTCACAGCATCTCCATCAACTTCCTGAACAGAATAACCGAGTGATTTCTTCTCCCTGGAAATACCAAGGGCAGTAACCACTACCTCGTCCAGTTCTGTAGAAGTAGATTCAAGAATTACATCAAGTATTGTGCGACCGTCCAGTGTAACTTCCTGGGTAAGCATACCCACGAAACTGAACATCAGCGTGGCTGATGCATCGGGCGCAGTAATTGCGTAATTCCCTTCAAAATCTGTTACTGCACCAATTGTAGTACCTCGTACCACAACAGATACACCGGGTAGAGCAGTGCCGTCATCGGCGCTGGTCACGTTACCCGAAACTTGTACACCCTGTGCCTGCAAAAGGTTGAACCCCGCAAACAACAGTAGTGACAATACGAAAACAAATCTTTTCATAGATTAAAGTTTTAGGTTTAATAAGTAATTAGCAAAAGACTCTATACAGGGCCAAATCTATAAAAAAATAATGAAACACAAACTAATCGTGAATTCAATAATGACGGGGCCTACAGAGGGGGCGTATAAATTGGTCTGTGACTGCAGGTGAGCCATGGAGATAAAACAAGATAATAAATGCATGTGTATATTACTGATTTACTGCGTTTTACGCGCCATTTGTAAGGCATATGAAAATTCATAAAAATGCTGATGGCTTCCGGCGGATTGAAGTATATTTACTTTCATGTTAAATAATATATGTTTTACTGCTCTTTTCCTATATTTGATAGTCGTCTCTTAAAAAACATACTACAGATGAAACCATATATTATAATTTTGCTAGCGCTGATTACAAGCTATTGCGCTGCACAGACTGTTAGCCCTCCCGAAGGTTATGAAGCCAGAGAAAATCTACGAGAACTTGGGTCGGTTTCCGGCACAGGAAACGTAAAGACTTTCGACAACCGATATGAGGGAACCAAAGGAACTCCCTATGTTTTTGAAGTCTGGGCTCCTGGAGAGATTTTTCTAAAGAGCAAGAAAAAAGTGCTGGTAAAAGAGATTAACTATAACTGCTACGACAATGAGCTGGTTTATCTGGACCCTGCTACCAAGGCCATCAGGCTGATCAACAGGTATACCGTGGACCTCTTCTATATTTTTAATGGAAGTGACACCCTGCTGTTTGTCCCCATAGAACCCGAGAATGATGGCGAATTTCTGTTCGCCCGGGTGCTATACAATGGAGGTAGCATGGTTTATAAACGCTATGAAAAGGAGTTTGTAAGAGCTAATTATGAAGGCGGATATAGTGCCGATAGGAAATATGATGAGTTTGCAGATAAGTCCAGTCTCTACATTTCAAGGCAAAATGATGAGAAATACTATCAGGTAAAAAAGTCTAAAAAACAGATCCTCGTAGCATTTCCGGGTGTCGAAGATGAAATCTCATCCTATATAAAATCCGAAAAGCTTGATCTGAAAGATGAAGAAGATGTGGTAAAACTACTAAAGCACTACGATTCTCTTTAATGCTGTATAAGCAATTTTCTTACCAGCCGGCCATCTGAGCCATTAAAAACCAGGAGATAAATCCCATTCTTTAGTCCGGAAACATCCAGCTGGTCATTTCTTAGAGAAAGTTTCTGAACCAATTTGCCGGATAGCTCCCACATCTCCACGGACTGGTAGCCCTCCATGCCCTCAATGTTCACATACTGATCAGCGGGGTTTGGATAGATGGATACACTTCTGGATAACTCAGCAATACCGGTGGTACCACTCTGATTCTGAACAATCTCTATGGTAAAACCACGGCTTAGTGTGAAACCACGTGAATCCTCAAGGCTTATCAAGACATAGCTCGTATCCGATATGGAATAATCAAACTCCATATTGGTCTTCAGGGTATCATTCTCAATATAGAATGAAGGAGGATCATAATCCTCAATGGCAGGATTATAGGGCCCCTGAAGGGTGAATGTGTAGGTATTTAAGGGATCCTCATCTTCAACAATCAATTTCCCGACCGCTATCCCAGGTGCCATTTTTTCATAAACTGATGAGTCTGAAAGGGCTATCCCTGTTGGTGCTTGAAATACCTTTTCTATGGCAATTTCGAAGTCCTCCTGGTACTCATTACCATATTGATCCTCAACTATAATGAGCAAGAATTCCGTATTGGCCTCCGGATCATCATCATCGTACTCAAAAACCTTATCAGTATAAAGCTTCTGATCTTGAATGTAGAAGGTAGCTGGTCCATAGTCATCCAAAATAATTGAAAATTCTCCCTTACAAGTAAACGTATATATATTGTCGGGGTCTTCATCGCTAACGATTACATCCGCCACAAATGATCCAAGAGGAAGTTCTTCAGGTACTGTTAGTTC
>QMPQ01000184.1 GCA_003648635.1 Bacteroidota bacterium
CAGTAATATTGAACATCATGTTGCATTCGATCCGCTCCTCCATGGCGTAAACATGGTTGGTCCAGACCCGGTTATTCATAAATTCATATATGGCATTCTGAAGGGTCTGGAATACCTGTTTGTTGGTTCCCTGGACATTCTGGCTCAGCACCTGCACATTGCACCTTAGCTCCTGGCTCTGGAGGTTTATAGAGAATAAAAGAATAAGTAACAACAGTCCAGCCTTACGCATCTTCTGATATTTTAATCACCCGCTGCACCAGGTCACCTGCCACCTGCGCTTTGAGTTTCAATTCATACTTATCAATATTCCCCTGGCGGTCGATCATGGTCACCTGGTTGGTATCAGTTTTAAAACCTGCACCACTGTCCCGCATGGAATTCAACACCACCAGGTCCAGGTTTTTCTTTTCCAGCTTCAAACGTGCATGTTCCTCTTCATTATCAGTCTCCAGTGCAAATCCTACCAGCACCTGTCCCGCTGACTTTCTTCGTCCCATCTCAGCAGCAATATCTTTGGTGGGTTTCAGCTGAATGGTCCACTCACCCGTTCCCCTTTTCACTTTCTTCCCGGAGGCTGAAACGGGAGTATAGTCAGAAACTGCCGCATTAAAAACAGCAATATCCATCTCTTCCATCACCTCGCTGCAGCGCTCAAACATTTCCTGGGCCGAAGTGACCCGGATCACCTTCACACCTGCTGCGTGGGTCTCCAGGGATACCGGACCAGTCACCAGATATACATTTGCCCCTTCAGCTGCAAAAGCTTCAGCAATGGCAAAACCCATCTTCCCGGAGGAGTGGTTTCCAATAAAACGAACGGGATCGATATTTTCGTGTGTAGGTCCTGCAGTTACAAGGACCTGCTTATTCAGAAGTTTTTTTTTTGAAGGCTCCGATTTAATCTGCCTGATCTTACTGAGAATCTCTTCTGGTTCCTCCATCCTTCCTGGTCCCTCCAGTCCACTAGCCAGTTCACCTTTGCCCGGCTCAATCACAAGATTCCCATAGCCCTTCAGGATTCCCAGATTTCGCTGTGTAGAAGGGTGTTGATACATATCCATATCCATAGCCGGAGCCACTACAACAGGGCATCGGGCGGATAGATAGGTGGTAAGCAAGAGATTATCGGCCACGCCGTTGGCTATTTTACCCAGGGTGCTTGCTGTGATGGGAGCAATAAGCATCAGATCGGCCGAAACACCCATGTCCACATGGCTATTCCAGTCTCCTCCCTCAGAACTGAAAAAATCGGATAATACTGTTTTTCCTGAAAGCGCAGAAAAAGTGACAGGACCTACAAATTCCATGGCTGCAGGCGTCATAATTACCTGCACCTCGGCACCCTCCTTTATAAGGAGCCTGAGAAGATAGACTGCTTTATAAGCAGCGATGCTCCCGGTTACACCAAGGATAATACGTTTTCCTGCAAGATCCATCAGGAAGGATTATAGACTACTGTTCCTCTATTTCAGGTGCTTCGTTAATCCTGAAATATATCTGGTCGTCGGTTAATTCCTGCAATGATATCAGAGAAGGCTTGGGCAATCTCTCGAAAAACTTGGAGATCTCGATCTGCTCGGGATTCTCGAAAACTTCCTCAAGATTATCTGTGTAAGAGGCAAACTCCTCCAGCTTCCTGTTCAGCTCCAGTTTCATTTCAACACTAATCTGGTTGGCTCTTTTTGCAGCCACCATTACGGTTTCGTAAATGTTATCCGTATCTACGTCCAGGTCGTTCAAATCCCTGGTCACTGTAGTCAGTGGCGCCTTCGTTTTTTTGTAATCCATTGATTATGATTTCTTACTATGACTTTCTAAAAACTTATTGGATGCTTCATACATCCTTTTGGCTTCTTTGCTGTTGTTATTGTCAGGAAACTCACCAATATAACTGTAGTACTCATCAACAGCAGCCTGATACCGCTCCAGTTGCTTACTGGGAACACTTTTGTCGGCCAGCAGATAAGATGACTTCAGTATCAGAAACATCAACTCCTCCCTGTACCTGGTATCAGGATACTGAATAAGGCTATTGCGCAGTGCAAGTATGGCCGAATCAAAATAACCCAGGTCGTAATAGAGCTTGGCACTGATATAAGATTTCTCTACCAGTTTATCAGTCATTTCCAGAATAATCTCTATACACTCGGAGATCCGATCAGATGTGGGGTATCTGGACATAAACATCTGCATGGCAGTAATGGTCTTATAGGTTGTCTGCTGATCCAGTTCGGCACGAGGCGATTGTTTATAAAAGCAGTAACCGGTCATAAAATCGGACTCCTCCAGGAAAACGCTGCTGGCATATGTGGCTGAAAGTTCGCTAAAATAATAGCCTGCCATCATGTAGTCTTTCTGTCCGTAATAGCTTTTTGCCTGGTAGTATTTGACCGTATCGGCTTTGGTAGTCCCTCTGAAGATATTGGCGACCTGATCGAACAAGGTACCGGCTCTGGCATATTCCCCGTCCTCATAATACTTGACTCCCATATCATATTTCTTCTGGAAGTCCCTGCTCTTCAGTAACTTCTCATATTCCCCACATCCACTTAGGATCACCGCTGCCGCTGCAAACAGTACTCCAAAAACAATCCTGTTTTTAAACATTGCGCAAAATTACAATTATTGAGTTAATAATAAAAGAGTTGAACGATTATTTATATTAAGCTTTTAACAAAAACCATACCGGATTTATTGCACCCCCCATCAAAAATTTTCCAAGAGTTTATGTGTTGAACAGCAAGATTATCGTCCCAACGAAAAAAAAAACTAAATTTGCAGTCTAATCATTAAAACCAAAATCTGTGGATATTTTTGAAAGAATTACCAAGAACAGGGGCCCCATCGGGCAGTATCAAAAGGCGGGACATGGCTACTTTGCATTTCCCAAACTAGAGGGGGAGATCTCCGCACACATGAAATTTCGCGGAAAAGAGGTGCTGACCTGGAGTCTGAATAACTATTTGGGTCTTGCAAACCATCCCGAAGTAAGAAAGACAGATGCAGCTGCCGCTGCCGAGTATGGAATGGCATATCCCATGGGTGCCAGGATGATGTCGGGACAAACCCGTAAGCATGAAGAACTGGAACGAGAGCTTGCCTCATTTGTACAAAAGGAAGATGCTTTCCTTCTGAATTACGGTTACCAGGGCATGTCTTCCATTATTGATGCGCTGACAACCAGAAACGATGTGATCGTTTATGATTCAGAATCGCACGCCTGCATCCTGGATGGTATGCGTATGTCGCTGGCCAAAAGGTATGTGTTCCCACACAATAACATGGAAAACCTGGAGAAGCAGCTTGAACGTGCCGTAAAACGTGCAGATCAGCAGGGTGGCGGCGTTCTTGTTATTTCTGAAGGCGTCTTTGGCATGGCAGGTGACCTTGGGAACCTGAAAGTAATCTGTGCCCTTAAAGATAAATTTAAATTCAGATTGCTTGTCGATGATGCCCACGGTTTTGGGACCATGGGTGCCACAGGGATGGGTACCGGAGAACACTTTGGTGTTCAGGATAAAATTGACCTGTACTTCTCCACCTTCGCCAAGGCCATGGCCGGTATCGGCGGATTTGTAGCGGCAGATACCGATGTGGTGGATTACCTCCGTTATAATATGCGTTCACAGACCTATGCAAAATCACTGCCCATGCCTATGGTCATTGGTTCACTGAAAAGGCTGGAAATGCTGAAGTCCATGCCCGCACTGAGGGAGAATCTCTGGAATGTGGTCAATGCTCTGCAAACGGGTCTGAAAGATGCCGGATTTAATATAGGAGCTACTGAGTCACCGGTAACCCCGGTTTATATGAGCGGTGGAATCATCGAAGCAACCAACCTGATCCTTGACCTTCGTGAGAACTATAATATCTTCTGCTCTGTTGTGATCTACCCGGTGGTACCGAAGGGGGACATCCTGCTTCGCCTGATCCCCACCTCCATGCACAACCTCGAAGATGTGCAGGATACAATTGCTGCATTTACCGAATGCCGGAATAAACTGGAAGCCGGAGAATACAAAGCGGATACCTTCAGTGATATTTCTGCGCTGCGCGTATAAATGTCTTAGTTAATAGTTAAGGGTTAGTTAGTATATTAACCTATAACAAAAAATAAGGGGCCTTTTCTGTGCCCCTTATTTTTTTAACCTAACTGTGAGCTATTCCAGCTCACCCAAGTACCTTTCTGCATCCAGGGCAGCCATACAGCCCGTCCCTGCGGCAGTAACTGCCTGGCGGTAGGTATTGTCCTGCAGGTCACCGCAGGCAAATATACCAGGTGCATTTGTTTTAGATGTACCGGGAATCGTCTGTACATAACCTACCTCGTCGGTATCCACAAATTCCTTGAATATATCCGAATTGGGTGTGTGTCCAATGGCCAGGAAAAATCCATCAATTTCTTTCTTGACAATCTCCTCTCCCTCTTCGCCCTTGTTCTTGTAGAGTTCCAGGCCAGTCACCACCTGTTCGCCCAGCACCTCTTTGGTCTGGTGCTTCCAGAGTACCTCGATATTCTCGGTATTAAATACCCTACGCTGCATGGCCTTAGAAGCACGTAGCTCATCCCTGCGTACAATCAGATATACCTTCTTGCATAAACCAGCCAGGTAGGTAGCTTCTTCGGCAGCGGTATCACCTCCGCCCACAACAGCTACTACCTTATCCTTATAGAAGAAGCCGTCACAAGTGGCACAGGCCGAAACACCATAGCCTTTGAATTTCTCCTCCGACTCCAGTCCCAGGTATTTGGCTGTAGCACCGGTGGCCAGGATCACACTATCCGCCTCAATCAATGTATTCTCATCAATAACCACCTGCTTCACCTTACCTGAGAAGTCCACCTTGGTAGCCATACCGAAACGCACCTGTGTGCCAAAACGCTCTGCCTGTTTCTTCAAATCCTCCATCATGGCCGTGCCATCTGTTCCTTCGGGATAACCAGGAAAATTATCTACCTCAGTGGTGGTGGTTAACTGCCCCCCCATCTGCATGCCTGTATACATCACCGGGCTCAGATTGGCACGTGCTGCATAGATGGCTGCTGTATATCCGGCAGGTCCGGATCCCAGAATCAGGCACTTTACATGCTCAGAAACTTCAAGTTCTTTTTTGTTGCTGGCAGCTTTTTCGGAATTACTGCCCATGGGTTTAAATAGGTCCATTGTATTATTTAATTATATTATAATGTTATAGAGTTATTATACTTAATTATTAATCAAATGACTGATGTTTTATGCCTTGGTCGGCCAAAGGGCAATAAAATTACAAAAATTACTCCTCCCCTGATCAAATTCAGTACCAAATCAGTTATTCTACTTCATTCTATCCAATCCCCGACAAACTTACAGTCGACACCTTGATGAAACCTGCATATGATGACGGGATGACAGTTAATCTTCGTTCTACTTTAAATTCTTAGGTATTTGACAATATGAAATGAATTATTACTTTTGCACCCATAATGATCGGGGTGTGGCGCAGTTGGCTAGCGCACATGTCTGGGGGACATGGGGTCGGAAGTTCGAGTCTTCTCACCCCGACTAATTTTGTCTGATTACAAGTTCGTTACAGAGGATTATGAACTCAATATGAACTAGCAGACGTTTGAGAATGAGAATCCGAAACGATTCTGCAGACATTTTCTTTAAATATGGCCTTCATCATAATATTTGATGGAGGTCTTTTTTTGAGTCCCGTCCGGACCGCTTAATCACTAAATAACTCCTTGAATTTCAAGGGGTTATTTTTGTTTAACACAATATTTAACACAAAATTCGACACATATTAGTGCCCCATTTTGGAGTGCTTCTTTTGATCCTGTGTGTTATCTTAGGTAACCTCAACTAATCTACTCTCCCCGATCACATACGAAGATATGCCTTGTACATCAATCTTTTACAGGGTATATTTCTTATGTATTGGTAAATGTGGTGGATGAATCTTCGTCATTGGATCTATTTTATGTCCTGCAAAATCTTAATATGGTAGAAGAACAATCCGTGTTTTAGAAGTTATTAATCCCGCTACCCCGACAACATAAAATTTAAGAGCTTGTAATTCAATAGATTGCAGACTCTTTTTCGTTAGTGGTGTCAAAAGTGGTAACAAAATCATTATGATTGATTTACCTGATGAATCAAAATGATTGATTTGTTGCTGAGTCCCGTCCAATATATCTTTACCAAAGAAAATTCTACTTTTACTGAATAAAACAAAATTATGATCTACACCATAACACTAAATCCGGCTCTCGACCGCGATATCTGGATTGAGAAGGTCAGTCACGATGATTCGAATCGCATCCAAAAGGAAGAGCGGTTTGCCGCCGGCAAAGGTATAGATGTTTCACGGGTGCTGACTACTTTCGGGATCAAGAATATGGCGTTAGGATTTGTGGGAGGATATGAAGGGGAAGAGATAGTAGGACGGTTGATAAATGAAGGGATCAGTTGTAATTTCACCAAGGTATCGGGCGAAACCCGTACCAATATTGTCATTTATGATATAGAAAAAGAAAGTCAAACAATCTATAGCGCTCGCGGACCGGAAATTATGCCCAATGAGCTAATGAGGATCATTCACCAGGTTGAAGAGCTTGAGGATCCAGAAATTATCATCATTAGCGGGAGCCTTCCATATGGTGTCCATCCAGAGATATATTTCAAGATCATGGAAATTGCTAAAAGCAAAGGCTCCAAAGTAATACTTGATACAGATGAAGTGGCTCTTAAAAAAGGTGTCCATATGTTTCCAGACGTTATCAAGCCAAATGTTCATGAATTGAGCCGTTTATCGGGCCTAGAACTGCAAGATATTCATGAAATAGTCAGTACGGCGGAGACTATCTGTGACCAGGGTACCGGTATTGTTCTAGTCTCCCTAGGAGCCAGGGGAATCTTGCTAGTTGGGAAAAAAGAAAGATATCTGGCAGTCCCACCAAAGGTGAAGGTGGTTAACACTATTGGTGCAGGAGACTCTGCCGTAGCCGGATTTGTATTCGGAACTGTTACTGGTAAAACACTCCAGGAAGCCTTGGTTTGTGCGGTAGCTGCCGGCACAGCCACTACACTGAGGACAGGACCAGCCTTGTGTACAAAAGATGATTTCTTTGAGCTGATCCCTCAGGTTAAACTTTATCAAGGGGAAGAAATCAGTAAGGCCTTCCAGAAATATTAAAGGAGTCCATTCTGTCACACAATTATCTAGCCTGATTAATTCATAAACCTACAAATTACTCCTTTTTGCTCTTATTTCGTCTGTCTCAATCAAGGTCCTGCAGTTTTTA
>QMPQ01000185.1 GCA_003648635.1 Bacteroidota bacterium
ATCCCAGAATATGGTACGGCCTTCTCGCTGTGCCATAATCCCCATGGCAGCAGCAACGCCCTCCTCAAAGGCCTGGTCGACGTTGCAGCTGGGCTGCGTGCCTTCACGGATAGATTGGAGCCACTCTGCAATATGGAGGTGGGTGGTATCTACCCTTCGTCCGCCCCGGTACGTATAAAGCAGCCCCCTCGCAGCAAAATACTGCTCGGTGGCCGTGGCAACAACATCTGCATTCTTTCGCCCCGGTATATAAGTATAAATTGGCTGCTCGGGATCGATAAGCCCGCTCTTGATTTGCTCTGCATACCTGGTGCTTTGACGGTCCGCATAGACGGTCAGGGTATTTCCAAATTCCATCATGCCATCATGGCCCATAATAGTCTTTCCCCTGTTATTGTTACTCCCAAGCGAAGCACTATAGAGCAGACTGAAGTCCATGTCAGGATATTCAAGGACTGCGTTCCATACATCGGGTACCTCCCTGATCTCATTCACATAGTCACCCCTTTTTTTATTGTTCCAGACGTAGACGCCACCTGATGCGGATGCAGATGCAGGAATACCCATGCCCAGGATCTGGTTGATTGCATCAAATTCATGGGTAAGCAGATCGCCTGATAAGCCTGTGCCATAATCCCACCAACATCTCCAGCGGAAAAATCGTTCAGGGCTCCAGGGATGCTTGACCTCACAGGGCTCTTCAAATTGCTCCCAATCTACAGTGTTTGGATTGGCATCGGGATGGATGTCATAAACCCAGGCACCATTGGCTGAGTTACGGTTGGTGCAAACCTCTATCAGGTTGATTTTTCCGATAAGCTTCTTGTCAATGGCCTCTTTAGCCTTGATATAACTCTCGGTCTGCCTGCCTTGATGACCAAGCTGGTAAACGATGCCACTTGTCTTCACAGCATCACGAATCGTATAGTTTTCGTCCATGGTCAGGCTAAAACCCTTCTCCGCATAAATATGCTTTCCTGCTTTGGCTGCATCGATGGTCATCTGTGCATGCCAGTGGTCGGGGGAGGCGATAATGACAGCATCAATATCATCAGCGGCGAGCATGTCCCTGTAGTTTGCATATCGCTTGGGAGCAGGCCCCATTTGACCTCCTGTACCCTCACGCCCAATATTTGCTGCAGCAGCCATGGCCTCCTCGGCATGGACATCAAAAAGGTCGCATACACCAGTGACGCGGATATTAAGATCGTCCTGTTCCTGGAATTCGACATATCTCTTATCCTGGGAGTCTGTTGAAGATTGCTCTTTTAATTTCTGTAAAGCATCTGGATGTGCAAAACCAGCAGCTTTCATTAACTGGGTTCCACGTATCCCATAGCCGATGATGCCAATTCGAATGGTATCGCCGTCGTGTTTATACACATTGTATTCCTGCTCTTCAGTGCTCATATTGAGCTCCTTGGACAGTTTATGATTTCGGATATGGTCCTGTCTTGTTTTTCTCCAGGCACCATAAGCCATGGCGCCCAGTACTGGTACAGTGGCAAGTCCTTTGAGCACATCCCTGCGGTTCATCTTGCTACCGCTTGCATTTTTATCTTTATCATTCATAGTAATAATCTATTTCTTATTGAACAAAAAGCGGTCCATCCCAATGATCTTCGAGGTGGGAAACAGCATAATTACCCAAAGGGTAAGTAGTTCAATGAGGTTCTTATTGACCCAGAGGTAACTTCCCTCGGTGGGCATTGCAAAATTTACCCCGATAATGGCAGGGTGGGAGAGGTAGTAGAAAGCCAACAGGACAATCCCGGCGATGGAGGCAATTCTAGAGAAAAGACCCACAATCAGTCCTGCTCCAATAAGGATAAGTCCCCACATATTTATAAAATCCATTACATTCAGCAGTGCCGGGTTTCCGGCTATGGAATGGAAAACACCTGCAAAAAGCCCTTTGGAATCCATCAGGTATCCCAGGGATGACCAGTTTGGATTCAGAAGTTTGACAATCCCTTCATAGAGGAAGTGCCAGCCTATGGCAACACGCAGGATCACCAGCGACCACAGTTGCCATTTTGAGAAATCTGTATCTTTCATAATATTGTTTTGAAGTTGGGGCATTAATTAATAGGAAAAGGCGAATTTAGCGATTATTGAATAATTTATGCAATAGACTCGTTTCAAATTGTAAAATTCACACATTAATTTTTCCTGCATAAACAGGCTACTCTGTGGTTTTCTTAGCATTCAGAAGTTTACCAATAATGATGGCCATAATGGTCACCAGGTAAAGTTGACCGAAGAGTGCAGTGAAGATTGAAAAGGATCTGGCCAGCGGTGTATCCGGAGTAATATCACCGTATCCCAGTGTGCTGAGGGTAACGAAACCAAAGTATATAAATGTGGAATAGCTCCCCTTGGTTGAATCCACCTGGGTAAAGCTCTCGGGGTTAACTATATCCATTAATACAAATAATAGGGACACGGTCAGTCCGATCAAAAGATAGCTGTTAATGGCGCAAATCAGGGTAGAGCCGTATACTTCCTTGGCCATTGCCACATGAGTAACCAGCGCACCTGTAACTACGATGAAGAACAGTATGTTGAGAATTATAGTGAGATCGGCGAGATATTTGGATCTGAAGAAAAAGAAACTCAGCATTGTTTCCAGTATTACCACTGTACCGAGGATAAAAAGAAACCTGAATGCAGTCTTATTGAAGTCAGCCGCGAATAGTCCGGATACAACAACGATTCCAAGAAGCACTTTCGTGAAATGGTGATCCACTGAGTGGATAACTGGTACAATAAATATCATCGTTAAAAGGGCAAGCAGCAGTATAATATTGGTTCTAAGCAAAATCTTCCTTCTTTCTGTACCTGATCTGATCAGACTTCTAAACTGTTTATCTGTCGAATTGCTCATTTTCTATTTACTTTTTTGGTGATCTTTAAGTGGTTTTTATCAGAGTTTCGCTGGTAGATCATCTTGCTGGAGAATGCCCGGATAAGAGTCAAGCCCATTCCACCAGCATCTGAAGTAGCCGGATCAGACTGAGGCCCCAGATGGTAGTCCAGCGGATTAAATGCAATCCCATCATCGATTATCTCAATTTCGATCTGATTGTCATCGCAACCAAGCCTTATATCAATAGCATGTTCCTGCCTGTCTTCAAAGGCATAACGGACGATATTTGAAAATATTTCCTCAATGATTACGAGGATCTGCTTGATTTCCGTTTTGGGGATTGCCCACTCCTGTTCAAGGAATTCAAGATCTTTTCTGATGTGGGGGATCTCCTGTATATGAGAGGGGTATTGAAATGCACGATCCATATCATTGCTCTTTGATAAATTCTATTGGATTGATCCTGGCCAGACGCATGGTGTGATAGAATACGGCTATCCAGCTAAAGAGAATAAGAACAGCTGCACATGCCGGAAATATCCAAACCGGAATATCTGTTCTGTATTTAAAATTACGAAGCCAGCGTTCCATCAGAAATAAAGAGATTGGAACAGAAAGCGCTGAGGAAAGAATTGCCAGCCACAGATAGTACATAAGTTCAGGGAAAATCACCTGGTCTATTCTTGCTCCGTTGATTTTTTTCAGAGCGGCCGATTTAATTTTTTTCTGCATAAAGAACCCGCTTAGGGCGAAAAGTCCCAGACCGGAAATCATAATAGACAGGATGCTGAAACGGAGTAGTAAGCTGATCTGAATTAGCTCTGATTCATAGAGTTGTTCGATGAGCGAAGAAGAGAAATAGTACTCCATGGGATAGGAAGGGAACAGTTCATCCCAGACGGATCTCAGGTGTTCCAGGGCGGGTTCAGGATTAGCGGCAGGCAGAATGGAAAAGCACCAGAGCCAATCGTATTTGGGAAAGATCACCATGGGGGAGATTTCGTAATCGAGACCTGAAAGATGGAAATCTTCAACAATGCCGGTAATAGGACCCGGCCAGATAAGCCCGGCGTGCGGAAAGTGCAGGGTCAATTCTCTCCCAATCAGTTCCACGGGATTATCAGAGATCATCCTGGCAGCTGTTTCGTTCAATGCAAAATACTCAAGAGAATCGTCCCGGTTATAGTAGGCTGGGAAATCTGATCCATGAATCATTTTTAAGTCGTAGAATCTCAGAAACTCCTCGTCCACCGGAAAAAGGAATAACTGCTTTTCTCCTTCATCAATACCGTCTATCTCAAAGGTGTTGGCATCCATAGTCTGACCTGTTGGCTCTTCCATGCTAGCGGTCACATTGGCAATATGGGGGCTCTCCATCATTCGCTTCTTGAAAACCTCAAAATCATTGACTATTTCGCGATGGAGACTGTGTAGGTGGATGGCTTCCTGACTGGATGCTCCCAGCTGCTGAGTCATAGCGAAACTGGTTTGCCTGGCGATCATAATCAGATTGGACAGAAGCACAAAAGTGATGATAAATTCAAGTATAATTACAGATCTGATGAACAGATTTTTCCCGGTCTGATCGCTTTGAACCCCAGGTTTGGAGCTTAGGTGCTTGAGCTGAAGATACCTGTATAGTTTCCCGGTAGATGTAAGAGAGGTGATCAGGGCACCGCCAGTAATTAATACAAATAACATGGAGAGGGACAGTACAATCACAACAGGATCCTTGAACATGTAGGCACCCCCCTGGTTCTCCATCGCCGGTGCAATAAGGAGCGTCAGCACCACTCCGATAACATACGAGATGCCACCAATGAAGAGGTTATCCACCAGAAACTGCTTGAAAAAGACAGATCTGCCTGCACCCATTTGCCACTGAATTACCAGTTTCTGAATTTGCAACTGGCTCCTGCTGTAAGAGAGCAGTGTAAAGTTGAACCATGCCAATACAAAAACCAACATTCCGGCAACCATGACAATCAGGACGGTCCTGAATCGAACATTGGCTTGAATCTCCCTTGCTTTGTGGGAATGGAGATGTATATCTCCAACAGCTTGAAGGCGAGGGGTAATCTGACTGGCATAGGATTCATCCAAATTACTTTCAATAAATAATTTCAGTTTGGACTCCATCTCTTCGGGTTCAGTCGAAGGATCAAGCTTCATATAAGCCCAGGCAGTACCTTCGTATTCAACGGGATTTTCAAAGGATGTGAGTGCTGATATTCTGAGATGGGAATTTTCGGGAAAATCTTGAATTACAGCGCTCACTGTATAGGTGACAGGATCTATATCAAATTGATGAACCAGATCAAGAGACTTACCCACAGCGTCTTCATCTCCAAAAAATTTATTAGCAGTGCTTTCTGTTAGTACCAACGTATTAGGTTCTGTAAGTAGCTTTGTTGGATTTCCTGCAATTACCTGGGGTTCAAATATTTCGAGGAATTCCGGATCACAACTATAGGCATACTCCTCATAGAAAGATTTATCGGCCAACCTGAATGCTGCTTTCCTGAATGGTGCAATTCTACCCACCGACTCAATGCCTGAAATCATCTCAGTGAATGTGATTTGATTGAGGGCACTTCCATGGAGAATTCTTGCGGTATGGCGATAAAAGCCTTCATAATCCTCCTCAAAAGTGAGCCTGTAGATCTGTTCCCTTTCAGGAAAACTTCTGTCAAATGTAAGGTGCCAGGCAGACCATTGGAAGGTGGATAGGAATGTGCTTATTCCTACAGCCAATCCAGCAACCACAAACAGAGCGTAGAGTAGATTTTTTTTAAGGTTGCGTATGGATAGTAAAAGATGCTTCCCAATCATAGTTAGATCATGGCTGAAGCAAATATAACGATTCAGCTAAGATGTATACTGGAACAGAGAGTTTAATGTTCTGAAACAGCAATCATCCGGCTGGCGGTTCGGAGAATCAACATCCCCTCTGATATGGCTGGTGTTACCAGCGAGGCCTCTCCCAGGGGTATCTTTTGCAGTAGTTTATATTCCCTGCCTGCTTCAGCAATGTAGAGGTCCCCAATTTCCGAAACCATGTATATTTTCCCGTCAGAAGCTACCGGACATGCGATAAAACTGGATGTATTTACGGTGTTCTTATAAATGATTTTACCGCTCCTGGCGTCAAAACAGGAAAGATTGCCGTTCCACCTCAGGCGGTATAGCAAACTGTCATAAACCAGTACGGAGGTCATGTAGGCACCCTGGCGGTCGTAAAACCAGGCAAAATCATCGCCCGGATCTTCCTCCTTTTCAGGATAGGATATTTCTCCCACGATTCTGTTCTTTAATGCCATCAGCGGAGCATGACTACCATGTGCGCTGTTGAAGTAGATCAGGTCCTTCCAGACCACAGGCGCGGGTACAGGTATATCACCTCCTCCTGACATCTTCCATATCTCCTCGCCGGTCTCCAGGTCATATCCGCCACGGTGCTTGAATCCATTCACAGCCACCCGGGCTTTCTCCCCGTCAAAATAGATATTGGGAGTACACCATCCGGAAATTTCATCCCGTTCCTGCCTCCATATGGTACGACCGCTGGAGAGATCAAGTACGGCTACGAAGGCCGTATTCAGGGCATCGGCCTGTATTACCAGCTTATTCCCGAAGATCACAGGTGAACTGGAAAACTCCCATTCAGCCGATTCCACCACATGCCAGGTAGAGTTGATCAGTCCAAAATCCCGTTTCCATAGCAGTTCTCCATCCACATTGTAGCAGTAAAGACCCTCCGATCCAAAAAATGCAACCACATGGTATCCATCCGTGGCCACAGTGGTATTGGCATGGGACGATTTGGGATGTCTTTTCACCATGGGAATCCCCTTGAATGCATCTCTTTCCCAGACAAGCTTCCCTGAGCTCTTATCAAAGCAGTAAACCTTCCAGACATGCTCGGACGAATCTTCCACGGGTTCAATATCTCCATACAGACCGGTCAGGTAACCTTCTTTATCCTGAGAGCTCACCGCAGTAGTTATAAAAACCCTGTTATCCCAGATAGTCGGACAAGAGAGACCGAGCCCGGGAATTTCAATGTTCCATTTAATATTATAGGAGGTCTCAACATTGAAACTGTCGGGAAGTGCTGCATCGTCCAGATAACCTGAAGCATAATAACCCCGGTATGAGGGCCATTGCCTGTTTTCTTCCATGGATGTAAAGAAAGCCTTGTCTGAATCCACCTTTTGGGCAAATGCCGGTAAGGCAAAGATTAAGATCAGGGACATGAGTATAGAGTTTTTCATGGCATGAAGTTTTGATGATATCTCTAAAGTTGAGTCCACTCCGAAAAGTCGAAGCGGCACGTTCTTAATTAATAATAGTGTTAATATATGTGTGTCTCATAAAGTTATAAACAATTGACTGTTAATTA
>QMPQ01000186.1 GCA_003648635.1 Bacteroidota bacterium
ATTTTCTTCCGGTTGAAAGCGTATGTGGCCGTATTAGTCAGGACTTTTGACTCCTCATCGTACAGGTGAAAGGCAGCCTGGGTTGACTTGATATAGCTGTTCAGAACCTTCAGAACCTGGTAGGAGAGCTCTTTCATCTCCTGTTGCTCCCGGAGGACTTTTAATACAAGATCCTTACCTTCCGTGATCCAGCTCATTTCACGCTCCTGTCTCCGGTCTGCCTTGATATTCAGATGGATCATCCGGAGCGCTTTACCCAGATCGGTCGTCATCATCTCTTCGTAAGGTTCGGGGTTTTCTCCTTCAGAGAGCCTTTCTGCAAATTCGGTATTTCGTTCTACCAGTTGCTGCGATTCAAGTACCCGCTCTTCGTACTCCCGTATGGACCTGTTCATAATGTGGTGCATGGGATGGAGCAGGGCAGAGATAAATACAGGAATCAGGTCCACCAGGAACAGCGAGGGGTGCTTCCCATGGATCTGGGCCAGGCTCTTAAGGGTGAGGGGCAGGCCACTTTCCATGATAAAGGCAAAAAGGATCAGAACTACTAACAGGATGCTGATGGCGGTCACCACCATAACCCTTCGGAAGTTGATGCGCTTGATGATATAGGGATCTCTTCTTGACATCAGCTTAGGAGAGATTAAGTGAGAGTTTGTCCATCAGGTCCCTTGCAAGGATCTTGAACATATTTTCAATAGCATCGGGATCGTAGCGATAGCCCGAACACTCTATCACGGCCATGGTCTTGCCTTTGTGAACAAGTGGAACGATGGCCAGGTAAGCGGGTGGTGCTTTTCCCAGTCCGGAGTATACTTCCAGGTGACCTTCAGGAAGATGTGTAAGTACCATCAACTGCTGGTTCTTTGCCACCTGCCCGGAGAGGCCTTCACCGCTCTTAAAAGTATAGGGCTCTGTGGTAGAGGCCATGGCGTAGGTGGCTTCTGCCTTGAACACTTCTTTATGTTCCCTGTAGAAGATCCCTGACATAAGCTCCAGTTCACGGGCCAGGTTTTTAAGCAGCAGCTTCCCCAGCTGTTCCTGTGCAATATTCTCGGGAATGCGACGAATGATTTTTTTGGCTGCAGCGGCAAAATCCAGCTCCTTTTTTTCCCTGGAGGATCCTGATGTCCGGAAAGATTTCTTTTTGCTTTCCTGCTCCATTCTCTCCAGGTAACGCTCTTCGTCGATCCATAGCCGGTGAGCCTTTTTCACCGCAAGCATAAAGAGGAATATTCCCGAAGCGGCTATTCCAATCCACAACATCATCATCAGGGAGGGGGAGATCGGGCCAGTGATCTTGCTGTTCCAGGCGTAGGCCACAAGAAGGGTACTACAGATTATCATCAGGACCAGCGACACCCAGGTAAGTATATATTGAAATTTGGTTCTTCGCATAGCTATCTCCTATATCTCTAAGTCTCTTAGCCGGCTCTTTAAACGTTCGATCTCCTGGTTGGCATCATCCAGCAGCTGGTATTTTAGTTTCTTTTCGGTGATATCCAGTCCCATGAAATAGACTTTGTATATAAGTCCCCCTTCATCTTTTACCGGGGAAAAGGTGGAGACCAGCCACACTTCTTCGCCGGTGGGCCTGGAGCGTCGAATGGACCCTTCATAGACCTTCTCCTTCAGGACCTCCTGCCAGATTTTTTCAAACTGCTCTTTTTCCATGTCCTTCAGGAAGAGACGATAGTTTCTTCCCAGCAATTCTTTTCTGGTGTATCCGCTTACCTCACAATAGTTGTCATTCACAAGCATGATGATTCCCTCGGCATCCATTTCACATTTGATCAGGGAAGTGTTGACCGCCTGGTTGAGGGTTTGCATATCCAGACCCTTGCGTGTAATCTCCAGTTCGCGTGAAAGAAGTTGCGCTTGCAGCGTCCGTTCTTCAGTGATATTCATGGCGATATTCAGGATCCTGTGCACTCTTCCCTCGTTGTTGATAATGGGTGTAAAGGTCTGATGCAGCCACACCTCTTCTCCGGAAAAGAGCCTGTATTGCTCGGTATTGGAGACACTCTTTCCCTCCTTCAGGGTGGCCCAGAAAGCTTTGTATTCATCCGACGTCCGGTCCACCATAGCAAAATCGCTGTGTAGCTTACCCAGTACCTGGTCCTCACTGGACTCCAGCAACATGAGGAACTGCTCATTGATGCTGGTAAAGCGCCCGTTCAGTCCCATTTCTGCCACCAGGGTACTCTGGTTGATGGCATTGAGGATTCCGGTGATTTCTGACTCTTTTGTGCTGGATTCCTGCTGTGCCTGTTCCAGTTTAGTCATGCTTTCCCGCATGGC
This sequence comes from Bacteroidota bacterium, assembly GCA_003648635.1. Lineage (GTDB taxonomy): Bacteria > Bacteroidota > Bacteroidia > Bacteroidales. The sequence continues at coordinate 2,302 of QMPQ01000186.1, forward strand.
CGAATCCTGTTCTTTGAGGGTTTCTGCCTGTTCCTGCGACTGTTGAAGCAAGCGGGTGGTGTGCTCACTATTTCGTACGGCCATCATGGAAGAGGCAATGCGATCAGAGAGGGATTCCACAAAATCGATCTCGAAGGGCCTGAGCAGCCTGACGGTTGCCAGCTCGATGACACCCACCACCCGGTCGGCAATTTTTAATGGGACCAGCAGGATGCAGTTTGGTAAGGAGTTACCCAGTCCGGATGCAACATCAAAATAGTCTGTAGGTACATCGGTAATAAAAATGCGCTCCTTCTCCTGGGCACATGTTCCGGGCAATCCTTCACCCCATTCCAGACTCATGGTCTTAAATTTGCGGCGATCATAAGCATAGGAAGCACTCAGATCGAGGGTGAGATTAGCAGGATCTGAATCATTGGTAGTAAAGAGCGAGCCCATCTCCATCTTCATATAGGTGACCAGTTTCTGAATGATAAAAAAAGACAGCTCGCCCAGATCGTCCCGCTCCGAACGGAGCACCTCTCCAAGTTGTGCTGCCCCTTCGGAGATCCAGTTCACTTTTTTGTCTTCGCGGTTTCTGCTTACCTCCTGGAGCTCTTTCCGGGTGAGGAAATCTGACAGAACAAGCAGGGCGTTCCCCAGTTTATCCTCTGCTTCGGGCGTAAATAGTTCCCCCGGTCCATCCTCGGACATGGAGCTGAGCAAATCAATTTTTTTCTGAAGGTCTCGTAAGTGAAGGTTGAGATCGCCGGCTATTTCTCCAAACTCATCCCCATGAGAGGCATCGAGAGGGGATGGAAAAATTCCTTTGCTCAGCTTTTGTGTGTGGTGTCTCAGGTCCCTGAAAGATTTTCCAATATTCATGGTGAATAAAATCAGGGCGTTGGCCAGGATAAAGATCCCCAGTGCCATGGCAATTCCCAGCCGCCGGTTTCGCTGGGTTTGGGCCTGGTGTTGGGCCTCCAACAAAGCTTTGTTAAGCTCTTCCATAGAAGCACCCAGCTCTTCCATTTCGGTCAGGGCCTGTATATCTGAACCCGGATTTGAGCCAATCTTGATCCGCAAAGTCTCTTCAAAGTTCTTCAGAAGGGAGCGGACCTGTTTTAATCTTCTCTTTACACCTTCATTACGGAAGGAGGTATCGTGAGTCAACACCGTGTTAACCTGCTCCTCCACCCGGTGGATCTGCTGCAGAATATCTGACAATTCACCTGGCCTTCCCTCTTCAGACAAGGCATAAAAACTGTTTTGAAGGGAAAGAAATTCCCTGTTCAGTTCCGCATGATCTCTTAGGAATTCAGACTGGCTCACGACCCGACTGGTGGCATCCAGATAGATCAGTGCAAGCACTGTCAAAAGTATCACCATGATCAGGGTGGTCATTATCAGTTTGGACCGTATGGATATATTTCTGATGATCATCCCAGTGCCTTATAATAAAAAGGATCCTTTCTGATAAACTTTTTGGAGAAGGGACCCATGATCGATTCATGCACACCCAGGAGCAAACACCCCTTCCTGTTCAGGTTCTTATGGAACAGATCAAACACCCTGTTCTGCAGTTCAGCATTAAAATAGATGATGACATTCCTGCAAACGATCAGGTCGAAACTAAGCAAAAAGAGATTAGAATCTTTAACCAGATCCAGTTTCTTATAAACCGGTTTTAGCCTGAGGCTTTCCTTCATCTGAATGGTATCACGACTCTCATCGATGTGGAAATATTTTTTCCAGTATTTCCGCTGGTTCCAGGAGAAGTTCCCTTCACCGTTCAGCATCACCCTGTCAAAATTCTCCAGGTAACTCTGGTTAAAGCGGTATTTGTACCTGCCCTGCCGGGCGGTATTCAGCACCTCCTCATGCAGATCGCTGGCATAGATCTCAGTCTTCTCCAGCAATTCAAGACTATCAAGTATCATCATCATGGAGTATACCTCCTGACCCGTGGAACAGCCCGGATGCCAGATGCGAATGCATTCCTGGTGACTCAAGGAAGGAAGTAGTTCGTCCTTCATCTTCTTCCAGATTTGCGGATCCCTGAATAGTTCAGTGGTATGAACCGTAATCTTTCTCATGATCCGGTCCGTGAACTCCCTGTCGCTCTTCATCTGCTTGATCAACTGGTCCATGTTCAATTCCAGTTCCAGCAGGATTCGGTTGAGGCGTCGTTGAAGCGAGGTATGCGAGTAATCTGAGAAGTCGAAGTCAGAATGGTCCCGCACAGTATGCTGAAAGTTCTGTATATCCTTCCCAACGACCTCCATATGGTAAAACTAACGATTTAATAGTTACCTTCAAATTTGGATAAAATCCTTTTGTGTTTAACTTTGATAGGGATAAGCCTATGAAATGACTTTTGGTATTCTCATATTCCCAGGGGCCCATGGCGATAAAGAACTGAAACGGGTTCTAGAGGGGGTTTATGGTAAAAAAGTAAAGACCATTTGGAACCGGGAAACAGATCTGAGCGGGATTGACGTTCTCTTTATTCCCGGGGGCTTTCCATGCAAGGGTTCCTCCAGTTCCAACAAATGTATTGAGGAATCTCCGGTGATTGATTCCATGCTCGAATTTGCTGAGCGCGGAAAGATCCTGATCGGAATCGGGAGCGGATTCAGGGTGCTTTGTGAAACCGGATTGGTGCCGGGATCCTTGCGGATGAACAAGAGTCAGCGTTTTGTATGCCGCTCTACCTTCATCAAGCCTGATAACGAAGACACGGCTGTGACCCGTAAACTCTCCAATGACAAAGCTTACCTTATTCCCATTGCTACCGGGTATGGGAGGTATGCAGCCAAGGAGGAGACACTGGTGAGAATGCGGCACGGGGAGCAGATCCTGTTTCGCTACTGTGACGAGAGCGCCCGTATTTCGGAAAGTGTTAATGTATGTGGGGCGGTAGACAATATTGCCGGTGTATGTAATGAAAAGAAAAATGTTTTTGGCATGATCCCCCAGCCCGAGCGGGCGGTATTTCCTTATGGGGGGAGCACAGACGGGAAGGCCATTTTTGACTCCCTGATGGAGTATTTCTGATACTATTTTTCCCCTGGAGTATCTCTAAGCAGGAAGAGATTCGCTCCCTCCCTGAACTTCATCTCCACCACATCAAAGCGAACCAGCTTGGTCAGAAGCGGTACCAGCTCCTTTCTTCGAAAGCCTGTATCCCGCTGTATGCTTTTGAGAGTAGCCCCACTTACCTTCTCCAGGTAGCGCAGCAGGAACTCCTCGCTGCGGGTGAACTCCAGGAGTTTCCCAAGCGCCTTATGCTCTTCTTTCCAGACCTCCAGCTGGATGATGCTGGCCAGAATGTTTTCATCGGCCACCCGGATATAGGCCAGCCACCGCTGATTGTGGTCCTGTGCATATACGGGTTTTTGAGCCACAGGGGGGATGTAAATTTCCAGCACACTTTTCCCTTCGACCTGGTGATTCCGTGTCTTGAAATGCACTTCCGGTTTGCAGTAGAGTGTGGCAGCCGATTCGGCCATGTAGTATTCTTCGTCCGATTGCACACCGCGTATCCGGCCGTTATCTTTTACACCGATCAGTAGACGTCCCCCATCCGTATTCGAAAAGGCAGACAGCGTGCGTGCGATCTTACGTGCATCGTTGATCTCGAATTTGAAATCCAGTCGCTGGTTTTCGCCCTCGGCGATCAGGGCACGAAGATATTTCTGATCGGCTGTTTCCATCTGCATCAAAATTAGTAACTTGAACTGAAAACTCATGATCAAGTTTCGCACCCGCCTGAATATGTTTTTGGGGAAGATCCGGTACCTGCTTGCAAAGGTCCGCAAATTCTTCCTGGAAGTATGTGTTCTTTCCCCGGGGCACTGGAAGTGGGCGGCCTACACGATCCTGCTGATCATAGCTCTGTTTATGGCAGGTATGGCCATAGACTTCGTAGGAGAACTGCATATAGGTATTTTTCTTGCGGCACTTCTGTTTTTCCCGGGACTCGCACTGCTGTCCGGGGTGGGTGTTCGCCTGGGTCTCAAGCTATTGAATCTGGTACCACAAAAGCAGAGCTGGATATTTTTCGGAGCCATCTTTTTTATCTTATTCTTTTTTGGCTTACCGGATAAGGCCATGGTACTTCTGCTTCTTTTTCTTATTCTATCCGGTTCCTTTCTGGGGGCAGGTATATACAATCTGAGTGGTGGCAGGCGGATCGCTCTAACGAGGACGAAGAAGGTGTTCACTTTGATTTTCACGGTTTTAGGAGCAGGTCTCTTCATGTTTGGATTCATCTTTCTGCTTTATCCGGGGAAGAAAGCTGCAGAGCTAAAGGCATGGTCCATGGAGGTCTCCAACCTTCCCGCAGAGCTTGGAATCGACGATCCATCCCTGCCCGGGCCATACAGGATCGAGACACTTAGCTATGGCTGGGGAAAGGATAAACCACGCAAGGACTTTGGTTCAGAGGCGGACTTAATTACCCGCCCGGTGGACGGAAGCAGTTTTTTGGATGGCTGGGAGAAGCTCTCCGGTAAACTAAGAAGCTTCTATTGGAAAATGGGTCCGGATTCGCTGGCATTGAATGGCCGGGTATGGTACCCGAAGGGTAAGGGACCCTTTCCATTGGTGCTGATGGTCCACGGCAACCATCTGGACCGGGATTATTCCGATCCGGGATATGACTATCTGGGAAAGCATTTTGCCTCGCATGGGATGATTGCCGTTTCGGTGGATGAAAATTTCCTGAATAGCGCCTGGTCCGACTTCAGCAGCGGTTTGGAAACGGAGAATGATTGTCGCGGATGGCTTCTGCTGAAACACCTCGAGCTATGGAGGGAGTGGAACCAGTGCGACACGGTTCGTTTTTTCAAGCAGGTGGATATGGAACGTGTAGTGCTGATCGGTCACTCCAGGGGAGGAGAGGCGGTGAGTGTGGCATCCTGTTTCAACAGTTTGCCCTTTTATCCTGATAATGCAAAGGAGCTGTTTGATTTCAACTTTAA
>QMPQ01000187.1 GCA_003648635.1 Bacteroidota bacterium
AGAGGGAAACCGCTTTGCCACCTCCGCTATGGTCGCTTACAACACGGAAACATTTTCTGCCGGGTGGAACCAGGCTTATGTGGGAGCAAACTACCTTGCCGAAATGGGATATGTAAGGCGTAATGCCTACCACCAATCAAATCCATCGGTTGGTTATAAGTTCTACACCATGTCGGAAAGGATTGTCAGCCATGGCCCGGAGCTGGAAGCTGATTTCCTCTGGGATCCCTCATTCAACATGACAGACCGGGAGGTGGAGCTAGGTTATTCCTTAACCTGGAGGGACCGGAGTTCCATCACCCTAGGATTGGAAAATGCCTACGTGAAGCTTCTTGAACCTTTTGATCCCACCCATACCGGGGGGGTCGAGATTCCTGCCGGTTCTGAATTCAACGAGAATGAAGTCTCTCTTATGTATATGTCCACCATGAAAAGGCTCTTTACCTTTATGGCTGGGACACGCTATGGTGGCTATTTCGGAGGTACGCGGACAAGCCTTGAGGCAGAGATAAACTACCGTGTCCAGCCCTATGGAAGCCTCTCCCTGGTGGCATCATATAACAAGGTCCTGATGCCCGATCCTTATACCAGTGCTGACCTGGTACTGGTGGGTCCTAAGCTCGATATTACCTTTACAGAGAAACTCTTCTTTACCACCTTTGTGCAGTACAACAACCAGATCGACAATGTGAATGTGAACATGAGGCTTCAGTGGCGCTATGCTCCTGTCTCCGACCTCTACATTGTCTATACCGAGAATTCATACCCCTCTGGCTGGACCACCAAGAACCGAGGTATTGCAGTGAAGCTGTCGTATTGGTTTAACTAGTAAAGGGCGAGCTTATTTGGAATCGCCTACTCCCACCAGGTAGTGCTGTGTTCTGAAGAAGATCATATCCTCTGAGATGGCCGGAGAGGCCATGATCAGGTCATCCATGTTATTCCTGGAAAGGATCTCGAATTCACTGCCGGCCTTAAGCACCACCACATCGCCCTGCTCCAGGGAATAGTACAATTTTCCATTAGAGGCTACTCCCGAGGAGGTGATCCCCTTTGCCTCAGGGATACGTTCCTTATAGATCACTTCTCCGGTCCTGGCATCAAAACAGGTGAGGTTCCCATTCATTCGCAGGTTATAGAGATATTCCCCATAAACCAGGTTGGTGGGCATATAGGCTGCTCCCCGCTTAATGCTCCATACAATAAATTCGTTGGTGGTGCTTTCCTTATCCAGGGTAATATCGCCGCGTGCTTCCGGACGAATAGCAAAGATGGGTTGATAGCGACCGTGTGACCCGTGGATATAGATCAGACCGTGGGCAAAGAAGGGGGTTGGAACCGGGGCATCTCCCCCATTGCTCAAGGTCCAGAGCTCCTCACCGGTGTCAAAGTTGTATCCGCCGATCTGACTGAATCCATTTACCACAATCTGCCGCTCTCCATACTTGTTCAGAAAGCTGGGAGAGGACCAGGTGGCCACATCCTCCCGGGGTGTCCTCCAGATCTCCTTCCCCGTTTCCAAATCGAGGGAGGCAAGGAAGCCTTCCCCTCCCACGATATCGCCCTGCACAATCACCCTGTCTTCATGAATGATAGGTGAGGAAGCATAGCCCCACTCTATTTCGGGTTGGTCGTAGGGGCCTGCATTCATCCTTCCAAAGGATTTTTTCCAGACCAGTTTCCCATCAATATCATAGCAATACAATCCCTCCGATCCAAAAAAGGCCAGCACATATCTTCCATCGGTAGCCGGAGTGGCATTGGCATGGGAGGATTTGGTATGTCTTTCCGTAAGGGGGATCCCTTTGTGGACCAGCTGCTCCCAGAGCAGGTTTCCATTTCGCTTGTCGAAGCAGTAGAGCCTGAACTCATGTTCGGAACGGTCACCTACCTCATCAATATCGCCATAAAGTCCCACCTTCAGGGAATTGTTCCCGCTCCCGCTGATGGCTGTTGTAACAAACAACCTGTCGCCCCAGATCACCGGACTGGAATGACCCAATCCCGGTATCTTATTTTTCCAGAGAATGTTCTCTCCGGTGGTGACATCCCACTGGTCAGGGATCTGATCCGTTTCAACAATTCCGTTGGCAAAAGGGCCCCGGAACTGGGGCCACTGATTCATATAATCGGTCTGGGCATCAACTGTAACTACAATAAAAAGCAAGCCCAAAAGCAAAAGAAAGTTCCTGGTATTCATAAGTTAAAAATTTCCCTGATCCACGTCCTTCATAAATTGTATGACTCCTCCAATATAGGTCTTCTGATCGTCATACTGGGAAAGATGACTTCCATTGGGACAGAGTAAAAAACGACCATTGGGAAACTCTTCCGACATCCACTTCATATATGCCGGATCCATGGTGTCGTAAGTGGCACCAATGACTAAAGTAGGAACTGTGATACCTGGGAGCTCTTTTGAAATATCCCAATTATAAAGCGTGGCATCATCGGTAATCCCAAATTCACTTGGCCCCTGCATATACACATACACTTCTTGATTCATATGTCTGAAGGCCAGGTTCACCGACTGGGGCCACTTTTCCACTGGCATTCGCAGCAGGTGTTCTGTATAATAATGCTCCAGCAGCAGCTCCATGTAGCGTGGATCGCTGAATTCGTTTTGCGCCTCAAGCTCCTTTATCTCTTGTAACACCTCCGGATCCATCCGGGGTCCCAGGATCTCCTGTGCATACCTGTTATATTCCGGCACACTGGACATCATATTGGAAATAATCAACCCCTTTATCTTATCCTGGTGCTTAAAGGCATACTCCATGGCCAGTATTCCTCCCCAGGATTGTCCCAACAAATAAAAATTATCTTGATCGAGCCCCAGTGCTACCCGTACCTGCTCCACTTCATCCACAAAGCGCTCTATGGTCCACAGGGTGGTATCGGAAGGCTGATCGCTGAAATAGGAACCCAGCTGATCGTAGTAGATATATTCGATCCCTTCAGAAGGGAGATAGCCATCAAAACAGTCGAACGCTTCGTGCGTTCCCCCGGGACCTCCATGTAACAACAATAATTTCATGGTGGGATTGTTCCCTACTCTTTTGGTCCAAACCTTAAAATCTCCTTTGGGTGTAGAGATGGGAATCATCTTTATACCTCCCGTAAACTGATCGTCCCGCTCAGAGAAATCCAGGTAGCTATGCAACGAATCTGGACGTTCACCTGTCATTTTTGGCGATTCATCACATCCATGCAACCATAATAGTGCAATACAGAGTATAATAAGTAATTGTTTCATTTTCGAATTGCTTTGCTTTGCATGGTAAGATACAGAATCCTGAATTGAAGACCACAAGAAGCTTGCATAATTGCGAATAGACTGATGCTGATGCAATTAAATGTTAAAAAACGAACCTGTAGGCCCTTTTTGCCGTACAACGAACTAAGATGAAAATTTCGACTCATATAGTTAGGACTCTACTGATTTTGTTATTTATTTCAGTAATGCCATTCACTCATGGACAGGGGGAAACTGAGTATTTGGGCAATATCGTGGTTTCAGGTTCGGCCGATGATAAAAAATGGGGATCCTTCCCCATAGGATTCGATTTTGATTTTTTTGGTGTCACACATAATGTGTTTTGGGTAAGCTCCAATGGCCTGGTAATGTTTGGGTCCGGGTCTAATGCATTTAGCAACGTCAGCATTCCCAATACTAGCAGGCCAGACAATTATATCGCCCCGTTCTGGGATGATCTCATCATACACAGTAGCGGGGACATTATGTATCAAACCATTGGAGCTGCGCCGAATCGAAAACTGGTGATCCAGTTCAGTAACATGTCATTCTGGACCACTACTGTTTTGTTAGGCACCATACAGGTCATCCTTTACGAGGGCTCAAATAATATCCAGATGCAATACAACAGTATCATTGACCTGTCATCCGACAGGGCTAGTGGTGCAGAGGCAACCGTAGGACTGGAGGATAGCGATGGCACGGGTGGGGTGTTGTGTTCCTATAATTCTGCCGGATACATTTACAGCGGGAGAGCTATTCTATTTACTCCAGGTGGAGGGACCTATACCTTTGATGACAATGCACTTTTTGAAAATATCCTGCTGGTTGATGTGATCCCGCGAGCAGGCTTTCCAAACCAGGTAAGCCCCTTTCATAATTCGATCGTAGGTGAAACGGTAACATTTTTGTGGGAGGCTGCATCCCATGCTTCCAGCTATTTTGTGCTTATATCGCAAAACGCTGATTTGAGCAATCCCGTTCATACCTCCGCTGATCTGACCACTCTAAGCTATGAATTTACATTCCCTCCTGACCAAAGCTATTATTGGTCTGTCATCGCTAAAAATTCAACTGGGGATGAAAGCTCGTCCGAAATCTGGAGTTTCCAGACGAGCTCTTCACCTCCCTTTTTAGCTGTTCCCCAATCGATCCAGTTAGCACAGGGGGCCCTTCAAATACTGGCCCTGAAGTATACAGGAGGCGATGCCGGGTCAAAAACAGCCACGGTAAGCTCTCTGCCGGGTGAGGGAGTATTGTACCAGAGCGCAGGAGGGATCCCTGGAGCTCAAATAGCAACAGTTCCAACAGATGTGACAGATGCTTCCTTTAATGTAATCTATAGTGCAACCGGGACTACAGGAAACGGGGTGGGATCTTTCGATTTTCACTTTAGCGATGGCACAGGAACTTCAACAAATGAAACCTACACAATAAATGTCTCAGCTCCGGGAGTTCCCAAATTCTTATCTGCATCCAAAGAGCTTGACAGGGTCGAAATTATCTTTGACAAAGATATGACCGATCCCACCGGCTTTCACCTTGAATTTGCAGTAGAGGACAATGGTGTAGGTCTTACTTCCACCTCTTGTGCCTTAAAAGCCGGCGATCCAAAAACCATTGTGGTTTACGTGACTCCAAATCTGAATATTTCCAATGCCATAACGGTGGCTTATACCAGAGGTACTGTCACCTCAGCATCCGGGGGGATCCTGGAATCGTTTGATTTTCAGCTGGCAGACAAAATGGCTCAAGTAATTGATTTTAATGTGCTATCCGACAAGACATACGGAGATGCCGATTTCACACTCTTAGCAACAGCATCATCAGGTTTGCCAATCACCTTTAGCTCTTCAAATACAGCGGTAGTTTCTGTTTCAGGATCAACAGCTACCATTAATAATGCAGGTGAGACTTTAATTTCTGCCTACCAGACAGGTGATGCTACTTATGCAGCTGCTACGATTAAACAGTATCAGCTGGTAAACATAGCAGTGGCAACAGTAACGCTGACCGATCTGGTTCAGGAATATACAGGGTCAGGAATTGCGGTGACCTCATCAACAAGCCCGCTTGGATTAAGTTTGAATGTGACCTACGATGGCTTACCAGCCTTGCCAGTAGATTTAGGAACTTATTCCGTATTCGCTGAAGTTACTGAAGCAAATTATACTGGCAGTGCAACAGATTTACTGACCATTACCGATTTAAGCGCACCCGTACCAGACCTGGCCATATTACCGGATCTGATGGATGATTGCTCCCTTACACCGGTAGCTCCAACTGCAACAGATTTTTATGCAGGTTCAATTACCGGAACAACTGGATCACCATTCCCGATCACAACACAGGGGGTCACGCTGATTACCTGGAGCTATGATGACGGCTTTGGAAATATTTCAACACAGGATCAAACCGTCACTATTTCTGATGTGACTAATCCGATCACCCCCACACTTCCGGATGTGTTCGAGGGTTGTTCGGCCGCAGTAACAGCACCAACAACCACAGATGTCTGTGCAGGAATCATTACAGGGACCACAAACGATCCAATGAACTATTCCTCTGTGGGAATCTACGTAATTAACTGGACCTTTGATGATGGTAACGGAAACAGTATATCAGTTCCCCAGAATGTGGTTGTAGTTGATGTGACCGATCCGGTAATCCCCACATTAGCCAATGTAATCGCGGATTGTTCAACCACAGTAACTGCACCTACTACCACAGATAACTGTGCAGGAACCATCACAGGGACCACAAACGATCCAATGACTTTCACGAGCAAGGGCAGCTATGTAATTAACTGGACCTTTGATGATGGTAATGGAAACAGTATATCAGTCCCTCAGAATGTGATTGTCGTAGATGTGACCGTTCCGGAAATCCCCACACTGGCCGATGTGATTGGGGAGTGTTCAGCCTCAGCAGTTGCGCCTACCACAACAGATGCATGTGCCGGAGACATTACAGGGACTACAAGCGATCCATTGACCTACTCGACACAAGGAAGCTATATAATTACCTGGACCTTTGATGATGGAAATGGGAATAGCGTTGTTGCGACCCAGAATGTAATAGTCACTGATGTCACAGCTCCAACGGCAACTGCTCCTGCAGATGTTGTTACATGTGATGGAACTGTAAGCTCCATTGGCCTGACCAATGTGAATGATAACTGCACCACACCAGTAGCTACTTATGAGTTAAGTGGTGCAACTACAGGAAACGGAAGCGGCTCAGATGCAAGCGCAGTCCTATTTGCTCCCGGCGTAACAACTGTTACCTATACCCTTGACGATGGCAACGGAAACAGCAGTCAGTATGTAGTCACTGTAACATACGAGGAAGTGGAGCAAATCGTAGTAAGTGTGGACGCGGGCACCCTGAGCTGTGAAAGTTCCGGAAGCTACCAGTGGATCTCATGTGCTGATAACTCTATCATAGCCGGTGAGACAGCCAGCAGCTTCAGTCCCGCTGTAAATGGCGAATATGCTGTGATTTTGACACAGGGTGGATGTTCCGACACCTCCGCTTGCTATACGCTGGATTATACCGGCATTGCTGATGACATGTTTCAGGATTATAAGGTTTATCCAAATCCAGCCCACGAATATGTTACAATCGACATGGCAAGGGAGCAGACAAATGTCAACATCAAGATATTCGATATGACGGGTAATCTTCTTCGGATGGAAGCATTGGACAGATTTACCAAAGTTGATCTTGACCTGAGTGAATTTAAAGCTGGTCTGTATATGATACAGATCCTAAGTGACCAGATGAATAGTGTTGAGAGGGTTATAAAAGAGTAGGAGATTGGGCTGATTGCCATCAGTCATCATCGTCGTCATTCTCTTCTCCGTCTGAATAGGCTTTTGGGTAGCTCTCTTTTCCCCTCATGGCATACCAGATGATCCTGTTCAACAGTTGATCG
>QMPQ01000188.1 GCA_003648635.1 Bacteroidota bacterium
CTCGTAATACCTGGGATTCTGACGACCGATGCTGATATCACGTTTTACTGCAAATTCTTCAGACTCCTCCCGCACAAAGACCCATTGTCCGCCGGTAGTTTGGTAAAACCCACCTTTAGTCAGTAACACACCCTCTTTTGATTCACCCAGCTGCAACCTGATCCTGGAGGTCTGTCCGATCCTGATCTGTGCGGGTACCTCTTCAGTGAATACCATATCCACAGCAAAACGGCCGTTCTGCACTTCTGGATATATTTTAGTAATAACTCCCGTATAGGGCGTACTGGCAAAATCACACTCACCTGTCAGGTCCCTTAGAATACGGGCTATATAATGCTCATCGATATCGACCCTCAGTTTATAGGAATCCAGGATATTGATGGTCCCCACCCTGGTGCCATAGGTTACTACCTCACCAATCTCGGGATTCAGGGACGCCAGCTCTCCATCGGCAGTGGCTTTGATATTGAGATTCTCCATGCGTCGTTGAATAATCACCATACTTGCCTCCATGCTTTTTACCGATACTTCAAGGGAGTTGATCTGAATGGACCTGTATATGGAATCGTTCCTGAAGTTCTCCAACACCAGGTCGTACAGCTCATTTGTGGATTCAAAGGACTCCCGGGACTGGTCATATTCCTCCCTGGATATATGTCCCTCTTCCCTCAGCACCTTATTGTTTTCATAGAGCCTTTTGGACTGGAGCACTGTGATTTTCAGTTCGATAATCTGCTGTTTATAATTGAGACGGGTCTGATCCATCTGAAGACGTGCGGTCCTGAGTTCATTGATGGCCCTAACCACCTGGGCCTCGCTGTTGGTAATTTCAAGCAGGAGGTTGTCATTCATTAGACGGATAATCACATCGCCCTTCTTTACCATATTGCCCTCTTCAATCAGGATTTCCTGAACACTTCCCCCTTCCACAGCATCCAGGTAGATGGTGGTGATGGGCTCAACGGTTCCCTGCACTGTAATATAGTCCTGGAAAACATCCTGCTTTACCTCTTCGATGGTGATACGCGATACATCCACATTGTACTTGGAACTCTTGTCTCCAAAAATAATTACAGCCAGTACTGCAAGCATCAAGGCTCCAAACAGCAAGTACCAGATCATTTTACGAGAAAAAAATCCCTTGTTCTCAATTTTGCGGTCCATTGCATCCATTTCAGTCATAATAGAAGATTTTATTACGCCACAATAATGCACTTTTTGTGCCAAATAATATAATAATCTGTTTTTCTGCAACTTAGCTTTTGTCTGATATGGAGCAAGAAAAAAAAAGTGTTCGGTTTTGGAATCTTAGTGTACGTTTTCGTACATATCATTCAAATATTTTCCTATCTTTATTTATATATATAATTGATTTTGAAATATTTAACTAATAAGGCACTCTTTTTGATTAAATGAAGAGTCAAATAGCTATTAAATATTGAAGATGGAACAGAAAATTGGTAGAATCCTGGCAGTGGATGACAATGAAGACATCCTGTTTGCCCTGAAGTTGTTAATGCGTCCTCATGTGGAACTTATTGAAACCCTCTCGGGCCCTGAACGGCTCCCGGAAATAATGAAGAAACAGGATTGGGATGTGATCCTGCTGGACATGAATTTCACCAAGGATGCCATCAGCGGTCAGGAGGGATTTGATGCCCTTTCACAGATACTGGAGATTGACCACCAGGCGGTGGTGGTCTTTATTACTGCCTATGGTGATGCCGAAAAAGCAGTGAAAGCGATCAAGATGGGAGCTACAGATTTCATCCTGAAACCCTGGCAAAACGAAAAAATCCTGGCCACCATCAATTCGGCCATTAGTCTGCGGCGCACCCGGATTCAGGCACATAACCTGAAACTCAAGCAGCAGGAGATCAGCGCAGTGCTGGACCAGCCTTACACCGACTTCGTGGGACAATCGCCGGAGATGTATGAAGTGTTCAATACCATTAAAAAGGTGGCTGCCACCGATGCCAATGTACTTATCCTGGGCGAAAACGGAACGGGCAAAGAACTTGTGGCCAGGGCACTCTACCGGAACTCACTACGGAAGGATGAGGTATTTATCAGTGTGGATCTGGGTTCCATACCGGAGACTCTCTTTGAGAGCGAACTGTTCGGTCATGAGAAGGGTGCATTTACTGATGCACATAAGATGAAGCAGGGCCGTTTTGAAATTGCATCTTCGGGTACCCTGTTCTTGGATGAGATCGGAAACCTTACCTACCCCTTGCAATCCAAACTGCTAACCGTTCTTGAAAGGCGTGAAATCATGCACGTGGGATCTACCAAGCCCATATCCATCGATGTAAGAATGATCTGTGCCACCAATACCAGCATTCACCAGGATGTTGCTGACGGCATTTTCCGCCAGGACCTGCTCTACCGGATCAACACGGTAGAAGTGCCTTTGCCCGCACTCAGGGACCGCACGGGCGATGTCCCCCTTCTGGCCGATCATTTCCTGAAAATCTACAGTAGGAAATACCGAAAACCAATCAGGAACATCCAATCCTCAGCCATCAAAAGACTAAACCAGTACAGCTGGCCCGGTAATGTAAGAGAATTACAACATTCCATCGAGCGGGCTGTTATCATGTGCGATGGATCCAGCCTGGGGCCAGACGATTTCATCCTCTCCTCCGGTGTAAAAAGCAGCGGTGGACTTGAACTGGAATCCTATAACCTGGAGGATATTGAAAAAACAATCATTGAGAAAGTTCTGAAAACTAACCAGGGAAATGTGACCCAGGCGGCCACACAACTTGGGCTTACACGAACCTCTCTCTACAGAAGAATGGAAAAGCATGGCCTTTAAACAGTTTCGCTTTAATATCGTCCTCAGGGTACTCTTGCTAACTGCCACCTGCCTTGCCCTGTTCATCACACTGAACAGTGCATTCACTTTTACGCCCATTCTGGTAGCCGGATTGATCATCTACCAGGTGTGGTCGCTGATCAGGTATGTGGACCGGACCAACAGAGAGCTGGCAGGTTTCCTCGAATCGATCCGCTACTCCGAATTTACCCGGACCTTCCAGATCAGCGATAGCGGCTCTTCATTTGATGAACTCAATGAAGCTTTCAATGATGTCATGAAGGACTTCCAGCAGGTGAGGTCCGAGCGGGAGGAACACTTCCATTACCTGCAGAGTATCGTGCAGGACATCGATGTGAGTATCCTGGCCTATCAACGTGATGGTACTGTGGAGATGATCAACCCGGCAGCCAAGAAACTGTTCCAGGTGAGCAACCTGAGAAATATTAATTCCCTGCGATCCTTAAGTGAGAAACTGACCTCTACTCTGCTGACCATCAATCCGGGCGAAAACAAACTGGTGAAGGTACAGGATGAAGAAGATATTCTTCAGCTGGCTATTTTTGCCACAGAGTTCAAAGTAAAAGACAAGGTGATCCTCCTGAGTACCATCAAAAACATCCAGAATGTACTGGAAGAGCAGGAGACTGCTGCATGGCAGAAGCTGATCCGGGTGCTGACCCATGAAATCATGAACTCCATTGCCCCCATCTCTTCACTCTCCTCCACGGTGGAAGGTATGGTCAAACCCTATGCTTCGGGCAAAAAGGAAATGCAGGAGGTGGATAAGGAGACCATTATTGAGATCCAGGCAGCGCTTCAAACCATAAATAAACGAAGCACCGGCTTGATGAATTTCGTGGAGTCTTACCGGAGCCTGACCAAGATTCCGGAACCCAACTTCGCGGTGGTTAAAATAGATGAACTTATTGGCAACGTCCATACCCTGATGAAGAAAGATGTGGCGAGGAAAAATATCATCCTGGTCACCAGTGTGGAACCTGATACCATTGAGGTACAGATCGATGAGCAGATGATTGAACAGGTGCTGATCAATCTTATTAAAAACTCTGTCCAGGCATTGAAGGGACGCCTGGAGGCCAAGATCCAGATCAAGAGCTTTTATAATAAGCGGGGCCGGCCCACTATCCAGGTGATCGATAATGGTCAGGGAATCCTGGACGATGTGATAGATAAGATTTTCATTCCCTTTTTTACCACAAAACAGAGTGGATCGGGCATCGGGCTAAGCCTCTCCAAACAGATCATGCGACTGCATGGTGGCACGATTACAGCACAATCCAAACCCAATGAAGAGACCATCTTCAATATGACCTTCTGATCCTAAAACTAAAACTTGGATTCCTGCGTACAATGATATCAGGTCTATTCCGTTTTAGGAGTATTAAACAAGTTTTGCGCATGAATAACCTTAGGTCAGCGGCCGTAGCAGCCCTTTTTTGCCTGCTAAGCACCCAGGTGGGTGCACAGGGCAAAACCTGGCTTACCCTGGAGGCCGGTCCCCAATGGAGTATGTTAAAGGTGAGCGATCCCCAGGGATACTTCAAGGGAGCCAACGTGAGAAGCTTTATGTGGGGAATCACCGTGGGCCAGGAGATTATACCCATGCTCACACTTAGTACCGGGGTGCTGTTCCTCCCCCGGAATGACGGAATCAATATGATAGATGATCGCCCCCACCAATCCAGCTGGCGGGCCTCCAGTTCCATCCTGATCCCGCTAAGGGCCGAGTACCGGATCCAGCCCACCGAATACCCGGTTAGTTTTACTCCCCGGATCGGATACGTCTATAACATGGACACCCAGTCCGACGAGCCCTATGCGGCAAACAGCATACTCTCAGCACCCGACGGGACCGCACTATCTTACGATATACAACAGCAGTCTGAGCAAAGTCTTGCTCATCTGCTCGAAATCGGAATGGGCGTCAATCTCAGATTCTCCAACTCCTGGCAATGCTCCTTGAACCTAAGCTACATGACCAGCTTGCTGGGATCTCCTTCTACCCGCTACTCGCTGGATTACGATGATGGAGCAGGGAACACCTACACTGGCTATACGTCAAAGGGGAACTCATTGATTACCACTTTGGCACTCAATATCCCGGTAAGCAACATATGGCAAAACAAAGCTTACAGGGTTAGGGCCCGCATTGAGAACTCAAGCTTTAAGGGGAAAGCGGTTGAAAAGAGGGGGCAGCTATACCTTGGAGGGGAGATTGGTTCACTATGGAGATCATTTTCCAGCAACAACCCGGCAGTGGGGCCAAGACCCATGGAGGACCGTGGTCTGTTCCGCTATGCCAACCTGCATACAGGTATATATGCCGGATACATGATCACCGATGAACTGGGCGTTGATTTAGGAGCCTACTACCAGCGATCCAGCACCCACTACGCACTAATGTACGACCATGAAGTGGATTTTGTAAGCAAAGAGTCGGCCCCATTCTACCTGGAGATCCCCATTCGATTCAGGTATTTTTATGATGTCTATAAGGGGAAGATCCATTATGTTATTTATGGGGGAGCTTCTCTGCTGGCCCAGTTCTCCTCAGGGATATATAATGAGGGTAGTGCCGCATTTACATACCACGCACCAGCTAGTTTAGATCCGGTGAATGCAAACACCTCTTACTCGGCCTATGGAGCTCACAGCTTTGCTCCTATGCTCCGGCTGGGAACAGGTGTTGAATACAGGCTTCCCATAAGGTTTCCCTTACTTGCCACCCTCTATCTGAATTATATGCAGGGCTTTATGGATGTGGGACAGATCGACGTCACAAATACGCTTCCTGAAGCGCCTCCCGTTTCTGGCATCACTTACCAGGGAAGCGGATGGAGCGTGGACCTGGGCGTGAAGATACCCTTCCGGCTGGGAGGTGCACAATGCGGACAACTGCCTGAAAGAGAGAGATAATGAGCACAACATCCTCCCTTCCGTCCATACTGATATTCCTGTTTGCCATTCTAGCCATTCAGCCGGCAGAAGCACAGCAGAGCGTGTATGAAGTGCTTGATGTCATTGATCTGCCCCCAGAGCTAAATCCAGAGCTGAACACTTCATGCAGACTGGAATTCCAGGAACAATGGGTCCTTAATGTGGCCAAGGCTTCCATTTCAAAAGAAATAAATACCTATGGGATCTCATGTACAGACAGTACAGAAAGCCTGAGCCTTCCCGAAGGTACGATCCGTATAAAAAACATAAGCTATGAGTTTTCTTTTCTGGATCTTCTGGATCTCCTGGACCTTAGGGCCAGGAAGCTCCAGGAAGATGTAATTGCTCTGATCAATATAAAAAATCCCATACCGGAGATCTATGATCCGCGGGAACAGCTTCTTTCAGTCTATTTTCATGAAGAATGGGGCATTGATGCTGATCATAAGGTCTTCACAAAGAGAGTAAAAGGCATCACCCCCGTCATCTGGCAACAGAGACAAACTACAAGTGGTGAAGCAATTCATGATGCTGAAACAGGATACCCGGTCTACTATAAACTCAAACTTGACCGGATCGACTTCCGCCAACCCTAAGCGCAAGCTTTCATTTAGCGGGTTTTTCTATCTTTGAGAAAACCGTATACCTATGCCCAGGGATAAACTTCTAAATACCTATTCGGAGAGAATAAGACACTTTGACGAGGCTCTTCGACTGCAAACCAGACGGATCAACCTCCTTTCCCTGGCAAGGTTTGTGGTACTGGTATCGATCATCTGGTTCCTGGTGCTGGGGATCAAGACCAACGCTTTCCTGTTCTATATACTTTCGGCCCTGATGCTGGTGCTTTTTCTCTACCTGGTAGGCATTTTTAACAGACACAAAGGAGAGCGGGAGCTGCTCAGGCAACTGCTTTTGCTTAACGAAAAAGAGCTGGCCTGCCTTAAGCATGATTTTCATGATCTACCAGATGGATCGGAACATGCCGATACCTCCCACCCATGGTCCCACGACCTGGACCTTTTTGGAAAGGGTTCCCTTTTCCAGTACCTCAACCGAAGCTCCACCCTTAAGGGTAGTGCTATGCTGGCTGCACTGCTCACCAGTGAACCTGGTACAGCAGAAACGATCCTGCACCGGCAAAAAATAATCAGTGATCTGAAGGACCGAATCGATTTCAGACAACACTTTACAGCCAGTGGAGAGCTAATCAAAGAGAAAGAAGGGGATCACAAGGATATCTCCCACTGGCTCGATACAAGTACCTATATCAGCAAGTACCGCTGGCTTTTTTACCTGGCTCTTGGTGTTAGTCTGCTTTCTGTGTTCATTGTCATATGGGGGATCTTTGATCCTTCACGCTTTTTGATCCTGCTCTACCTCTTTGTGCTGAATCTAACGGTGCTCTC
>QMPQ01000189.1 GCA_003648635.1 Bacteroidota bacterium
CGGGTGCAGAATTGACCAGGAAGCGGTAACTTCAACATTTGGGTTGCCAATTCCAATTCCCAATAGCTCAGCAGGAATATTGAGAGTTACCTCAACACCAGGTGCAGCTACAAAGGACTGTGTAATAGTCAGATCATTCCCTGATGCTGAAACTTCTGATGCCAACACAGCCTTAGTCAGTATATCCGTTCCGTCGTCATAGGTCAGGGTGATATCACCATCTGCCACATCATCAGCATTTACTGCCTCGGCAAAACTAACTACAATATCAAAACCTGCTGGCACTACCGCCTCTACAGGTAATATTGTTAATGCTTCGAATTCCTTGGCTACAGCTCTCCAGTATAGTCCCACAAATTGATTACCGTCTTGATAAGTAACCATTTCTGCAGCAAGATTACCGGAAGCGTCAGTAAACGCTCCCTCTGGATATGATAGCCAGACATAATCGCGGTTGGTAAGATCTTCACCAAGGCTTACAGTTACAGCATTGCCATCAACAGTTACGCTACCAGCGACAACATCCTCACCATCAAAATATTCAGAGAATGTTAGATCTTTGGTATCGTCATAGAAAACCGGCTCATCAAAAAACAGGACAACTGATCCATCTACTGCTAGTACTTCACCATATCCCACTTCGGGATCAGTTCCTGTAAGTACAGGAGGATTAGAATCAGAAGTGTTGACTACCTGAACTACAACCTCAGAGACAACTCCGTCGCTGTTGTTGCCCACACCCATAACCTCATAAGAAGCGTTCTGAACCAGACCTTCGAAGGTATACTGAGATACAACACCTGTGGCCGTCTCAGCACTATAGTATTCCATACTGGTTACATTGCCAGTTAACATGGCCTCCCTATCCTCTTTTTCAGTAGGCACAGCATTCCCGGTTCCTTCATATAGGTTGAGGGACACATAACCGTTACTTGAGTTAGCGAAGCTAATCACAACCGAAGAGTCTCCAGCGGAGAGCACAGCGAGTGTGATAGTAGATGCTGATTCCAGTGTCGGACTGGTCTCCGTCTCCCACTTCGCACAAGCAGCAGAGATAACCAGCGCCAGCACAAAAATACTGATCCGCTTTATATACTTTATATTATTCTTCATAACCTTTCAGTATTTAATGTTGTAACATAAATTTATCTACTGGCGGGTACACCCTGACAGCTTTCTTACCGGCGAGAGTCCATGTGGTATTAAATGCATCCCAATAGCCGCCTGAAAAACCATAATCAGTGAGTATCATGGCTATTTTGTCAATCTTAATAGTGCCGTCCGCTTCAATTGTTCCAACAACCGGAGACTCTATATCAATCGTTGCATAGTCACCCACATACATGGCCGTTGGTCCATAACCGTAGAGTTCTCCGACTTCTGTTCCTGCACCAATGGTGATGGTCATCTCCTCTGTATCAAATGAAGCCAGGAAGGATACTCCACCACCATTTCCAGTATTAATGATCATGGATAAACTTTCAGAATCTCCGGGAACAGCTGAGGTAACAACTGTCCAACTTTCATCCCATGGGCCTGGATTACCATAGCTAAGCGCTACGACAGAGTAAGTGCCGATCCAGACACCCAATGGATGTTCATCGTCAATAATGTTTAAAGTATGACTGCTATTTACTCCAAAAGCATAATCCTGGGTATTTGACGTCAGGTTAATAATCAGAGGTACTGTTCCAGTAAATATATCATTATCGATGGGTTGGATCCAGATGGAATCATAACCTGCTCCCTGACTGTATTCCAATGTGTTACTTGAATTTACAAGGGTGAAGTCCTCTCCTTCGATAGCTGCACTAGCTTCATCGAAATCAAAGGTTACCGAGACAGCAGGCTGACCTGCAATAGAAGTAACTATTACAGGAATCCCGATCATGCCTCCCTGCTCCGCAACCGCAGATGCGGAAGCTGTGAAGGCAATAAAGGAGTCAGCGCTGTCAAACATAGGTGGATTCCACTCGCAGGAACTCACCAGCAGAACGGCTGATAGAATCGCAAAATATTTTATAATTGATCTTTTCATGTTGCTCATTTTTTTGGTGAGTTCTTAATAGCCTGGGTTCTGTTCCATATTCTCATTGGCATCCATTTCAGCCTGAGGTATAGGCATAGCCCAGCGATAATCAGGGAACGGGATGTTCTGATTCACAGCACCGTCGTAATCAACACGAACCAGACCACGTTGGGTACGAGCCAGATCAAACAATTCATGTCCCTCGTAACAAAGCTCTCTGCGTCTCTCCTTATAGAGTTCAGTTAGTGACAGAGAACCCAATGCTGTGGCACCTCTGTTACTTCTGATCATATTGACATCTCCAAGAGCTGTGCTTCCTGAAACTGAAGCGCCGTTCAAAATGGCTTCTGCTCTGATGAGATACATCTCAGAAAGCCTCAATACAGGAATATTATCCTCACGAAGGTTTCCGTCCGGGGCTTTTCCGGGATACTTCAAGGACCAATAATCATTGGGCCAGTTAGCTGTATTGACAAAGAGAGCCAAGCGCACATCCACGTCTTCCATCAGCACCCTTACATCATCAGAAGCACCCACATCGCCATAACCATCGGGCGACATAATATAGGAGATCACATCCCAGTTGGAATGGGTCGAGTTACCTTCTGAACCAAATACTTCAAAAATAATTTCTGTAGCGGCATCGGTTCCCCAGACACCACCAAGGTCCCAGGTTGTATAATCAGTAGCTGTATACATCGAACCAGGGAATGTGGTAATTACCGATGTTGCATAATCAGCAGCTGTTTGCCAATCCTCCATATAAAGATAGAGACGGGCAAGCAAGGCTTCTGCAGCATAGCTGGTGAGCCATCCTACCGGGTCCGTTCCCGCATTGGGTGATACGGTAGGCAATTTTGCTGCCGCATCAAGAAGGTCTGCTTCCACCTGGTCATAAACTTCTCCAAGGTTGTTCCTTGCAGGCTTTCCATTTTCAGTAATCAGAATTACGGGAACTCCTAACTGAGAAGCTCCGGCAGAATAAGGCTGGCAAAATAACCTTGCCAGGTCAAAATGGCCAAGGGCCCTGATAAATTTACATTCCCCCAGCAGTCTGTCAATGTCTGACTGATCAACGCCAACTTCTTCAAATCCAGCTTCAATCACATTGATGACATTATTGGCGCGGGCAATAGCCTGGTAGGCCCTGGTCCAGAGCGCATGAGATGCATCCGGAGTATTGTTCCACAGGTAATCCGTACGAAATCGTCCGGAGTTCAGAGGACTGATCTTGGCGTTTCCGCCCTTCAGATCAACTGTAACAGGAAAGTTTCTCCCATACCAGGAGGCACTATACAAGGGGCTGTATGCCCCTAAGGTGGCGGCCTGTAATCCTTCATAAGTCGACAGGGTCAGTTCTGTAGTCTGAGACAGCCTTGGCTGCTGATACAGAAAATCTTCACACGAGGTTGCTGAAAGCATAAGAACCACCGCCAAACCGATTAATATATATGTTTTTCTATTCATCTTAATCACTTTTTTGGTTCATTAAAACATTAAGTCAAGTCCTATGACAAAACTTTTGGAGATAGGATAAATTCCATAGCCCATTCCATCAATCCCTCTTTCGGGATCCCAGAAATCAACACCGTGGAAGGTCCAGAGATTTACAGCACTACCGTAAATTCTCAAGGATTCTATCTTGGCCTTCCGGGTCCAATCGGCAGGCAAGGTATAGGACAAGGTAATGTTCTTAATCCTCAGGAAATCGCCGTCCATCATCCATCTTGGATTATGGAAAGTACTGGAGTTTGTAGTATTGTTGGCAATAGGTTTGGGATTACGCGCAATGTCGCCGGGCTCTTTCCAGTAATCAAGATTGGTATAGGCCTGGTTGTTGCCCCAGCTATAACCGTCGGAGTTGCTGTAACGGTTCTCCTTAAGTAATACTTGGTTACCAGTTTTGAATTCAAAACTTGCTGAAAGAGAAATTCCTTCCCAACCAACATTTGTATTGAAGCCCCCAATGAATTGGGGTTCAGGAGAGCCCATAATCTTTTTGGTTGCATCTGAGAAGTTTTCTGATATTTCTCCATCATCATTTTTCCACAAGGCCAATCCATTAACCGGATTTACACCTGCATACTGATAGAGGTAGTAGGAATAGAGTGGTTCACCTACCTTATAAATAATAGAACTGGCAATGATCTGGTCTTCGTCTCCAAGATCAACTATTTTACTGCGGTTGGCAGCAATATTAAACCCAAAGTCCCAATGAACTGTTCCAGTAAGAATATCTATGTTCAGAATCGCCTCAACACCCTGGTTGTCCAGAATACCAATGTTCTGCCTCAGACTTGTAAAACCACTTGTTCTGGATAAGGGTACATCCAGTAGCATATCTGTAGTCTGCCTTTTGTAGAATTCCAAAGTACCTGAGAACCGTTTCATGAAACCAAAATCAAGACCAATGTTGTAAGAGGTATTGGTCTCCCAGGTCAGATCCGGGTTGGCAGGCTGAGTAGGAATCATACCACCTACACTGTTATATTGTGAGGGACCGTAGATGCCCCAGTGCTCGTAATTACCAATCCGGTCGTTACCGTTCACACCATAACTTGCGCGCACTTTCAGAAGATTGATTGATCCTAAACTCTCCATAAATGCTTCGTTATGAAGGTTCCAACTGGCACCAAAGGAGTAAAAATTACCCCAGCGATTGTTCTCACCGAACCTGGAGCTTCCATCTGTTCGGAAACTTGCCCTGAAATAGTATTTCGATGCATAGTTATAGTCCACAATTGCAAAGAAAGAGGCCAGGTTGTACTTGGACTCCCCATAATCACCCTGGTCTGAATCACTTACCCCTGTATTTGGATAGGGAATTGCAGGATCAACATCGGGAGAATAGATGTAATAAGAGTTGTTACCGTTACTTATGATCTCAGCACCACCAAGAACCGAAATGTCGTGGTTATTGATATACTTGTTATAAGATACGGTATTTGAAGAGGTGAGCTGCTTATACTTGGTCCTTGAAGTCTGCAAGGTTGCATTCCCTGCAAAATCGGCTTCGGGTGACCAGTAGCGGCGTCCTTCGCCATCTGTATATTCAACAGCGTTGTTGGTTTTGAACTTCAGTCCAATCATCGGTTCCCACTCAAGAAAAACATTCCCTGTCATCCTGTTCTGGATTTCAAACTGATCATCGTAATCGGCAGTAGCCCTAGGATTGGAGTTGGCATTTTCAGGAATATCCAGGTTCCAGGTCCCGTCCTCATTCTTGGGAGGGGTCCAGGGCAGAATCATCTGCGCGGCGAATACGGGATTCACGTAATAAAGGGACTGCATGGCCACATCATTCGCCTCCGAATGGAAGGCATTAAAACGAACACCTATACTCAGCTTGTCACTGATCTTGTGTGTGATATTTGACCTGAGCTGATATTTCTTGTAATCAACCCCGTAAAATACACCTTCCGTATTCGAGTAGAGGGCAGAGGTATAGTGAGATGTTTTTTCAGTCCCACCGGTTACTCCAAGCTCATATTCCTGGATGCTGCCATAGCGGGTCACCTCATCCATCCAGTTGGTCAATTCCCCGTCCAGCAGGGAGTTGGGAACATAGTAGGTGCCGGATGATGGATCCAGTGGATCAAAACCAGCATTTCTGGATGCATCCTGCATAAAACCAACGAGCTCCTCACCATTCATGGTCCGGTAATTGTTATCGTTGGCCAGAGATGTAACACCGTAGGTGGCTCTCAAATTTACAGTAGACTTTCCTTTCTTACCAGATTTGGTGGTAATCAAAATTACACCATTGGCCGCCCTTGATCCATAGACCGAGGCAGCGGCAGCATCTTTCAGAATGGTAATGGACTCAATGTCGTTAGGGTTAATCATGGCCAGGGCATTACCTGTATTGGTAAAATAGCTCTGGTCGCCCTGCATAATGGGAATACCATCCACCACATAAAGTGGTTCATTACCCGCATTCAGTGAACTGGTTCCCCTGATCCTGATCTGTGAGGACGCACCGGGCTGACCTGAAGTTGCCGTAACCTGAACACCTGCAGCTTTACCTGCCAGCATCTTGTCAAAAGTCAACTCTGGTACATCCTTTAAGGCTTCCTCATCAAGAATTGTGACGGCACCTGTGTTAGCCTCCCGGGTCGAAGTACCGTAACCAATTACGACAACTTCATCCATTTTAATGGCGTCCACAGTCATTAGCACGTCAATCGTGGTGGAACTCCCTACTGCGAGGGTCTGAGTTTCCATTCCAACGAAAGAAAAGACCAGCATTTCATCGGCGTTGGGAATTGAGATGGAATAATTTCCTTCAAAATCAGTTACCGCACCAATGGTGGTCCCTTTTACTACAACAGATACGCCTGGAAGTGCTTCTCCATTTTCAGCATCTGTTACAGTACCAGTAATCTGCACTCCCTGTGAATAAAGCATGACGCTTGCAGACACAAGAAATGCAAAAAGAACTAATAATCTTTTCATAGATTAAGGTTTTAGGTTTATAAATTGATTCTATTTTGTTGCGACTATTGTTGCCACATCTATTATAGCCTCGTCTTAAGGAATAGTGAAAGTATAAAAAATTAAAGGAATTTCAAATCGGTAATTCACTTTCTATGCCCCATCAATACTCAAAAACATGTTTTTTTACTGTGAACAACATCACAAGCGAAAGGCTTTATCTATCAAGTGAGTTTCTGATTGACTGTGTCCAGGACAGTGCTTTTAAGATCCGCCGCCTTCTTCCTGAGCGCCTCAGCATCTCCGAGTATCTCTATAATTTCCTGATCTTTAGCTATATCTATCGCGTTGATTTTCACATTCAACCAGGCCCCTTCTACACAGGCATGCAGAGCCAGCGCGCCCACTCCGGCATCTGATACACTATTGGGATTGCCGGTTTCCGCCATGGCCTGGGCTACCTCAAATCCTTCACAGGCCACAGACATCACCTCCAGAGGTACCTCTATGGCATGCAGGGTAGCCGCTTTAATGGCTGCTTTCCTTATCTCCTGCTCCTCAGTTGACTTTTTAGGAAGCCCGAAGGCTGCCATAATTTCATTAAATGCATTTGTATCTTCATCCACCAAGTGCAGCAAACGTTCCTGGATTACCTTACCCCGGTTTGCCCATTCAGAAAACTCCTCCCAACGCTCGTCCCATCCCCGC
>QMPQ01000190.1 GCA_003648635.1 Bacteroidota bacterium
ATATCGCTTTCTTCGCCTACAAACACCTCAGGCTCTTCCTCCTCTTTAACTAAAGATAGTACCAGATTGTCCTCAAGGCTGATCCCCTGCTTATTCGATACGCTTGTGATTTGAAGTGGCCTGATCAGCTCCTCATAACCGTCACCTTTGAAATGGAGCTCATAGATGCCCTGTTTAAGTTGGAAGGCAAATGCTCCCTCTTCCGTGGGTGTGGTAATCATGAGGGTATCACCGCTGTTGGTATCGATTACATAGATGGCCGTCCGGGTGGAATCGATACTTCCGTCTTCCGCTCTGAGATGGCCGCTTACATAGTATATCCTCGGATTGTTTGCCGAGTAGATATTCATGTAATAGATGTCGTGGCGTCCCATGCCACGGGGACTGTATATGGAGAAATAAGCAGCGTTGCCATTATTGAAGGGCTGGAAATAGAGATTGTCGTCCGTTGTATTAATGGGGTAGCCTATATTAACGGGCTCAGCCCAGGTCCCGTCTGCATTTTTCCTGGAGTAGAAAATGTCATATCCTCCCATGTTGTAATGCCCATAGGAAGAAAAATAGAGTGTCTGTCCGTCCTCGCTGATATAGGGACATTCCTCATTGTAGCGGGTGTTGATAGTGGTTCCCAGGTTTGCGGGAGGACCCCACTTTCCGTCAGCTTGCTTCTCAGACAGGTAGATATCGAGTCCGCCATGGGTTCCCTTCCGGTTGCTGGTGAAATAGAGGATCTGGCCATCTTTACTGAAACAGGCATGGGATTCCCAGTATTTGGTGGATATGTGTTCGCCCAATTTTGTGGCAGGTGTCCATAGCCCATCTTGCATCCTGCTGTAATAAAGGTTGCCGATGTAATCATCGTCGTAATAAAGGATCATCTCGGTCCCGTCGTAGGAGAGGGCAACCGGATAAACATCTTTGTCAAATCCAAGGAGCTGTGTAATCATCTGGGGATAGGACCAGCCATCCTCTCCCTTTTCGGTATAAAAGGCCCCATCAAAAAAGGGCAGTTCAGTCACGAATGCCAGTTTCGTTCCATCGCCAGACACCACCGGGTGAATATCCGGATAGCCGGTGTTAACAAGTGAGTCAAGCAGGGTCAGGTCGATATCCACAGGCATGGTAAGCAGACGTTGTGCATTTCTACAGGATCTGATCTGAGCCAGAACAAGCTCTTGGTCATACACATCGTGGTCCATCACTTCCAGGAACTCTTCATAGGATTCAATGGCACGTTCAATCAACTCATTCGCCAGGTAGGCATTGCCAAGGTAATACAGCACATCGCTTGGCGCTGTCCGTTCCTTTAAGCTGTTTTCTTTATAAGATGGGTTGATATTGTGACTTGCAGCAAGCAGGTACTGGATCGCCCTGTCCTTCTGGTAGGGATTGTTCAAGAGGCAAATTCCGATTTTATACCTGAGCATGTCATTGCCCGGGTCCGATTTAAGAAGCGACTCGTACAGGGGAAGTGCCTCGGTATATTCTTCGAACAGGAACCAGGATTCTGCATCCAGGAATACATTGCGCAGGGAATCTCTTTGTGCAAAAATCAGGGTGGGGGTCAGCAGAAATATCAGGAAGGATGAAAACAGAACTCTTCTCATACAGCTAGCAATTTTGATAAATTTAATCAAAAATTCCTTTTATATCTTCCTGAAGTTTCGTGCGATTATTAACAAGTCATTGAGGGGTCGGTAATCTTTGGAATAGACCACGTTAATCTCATTTATTTTTTCGGGGCTAAGTCTTTCAGTTGAGAGGTGGCTCCCGGGATTAAGAATGCCTTTTTTAATTCGAGGCAAGGTGGGTTGTTCCCGATGCTCTGCGTTCAGGTATCCGACCCAGGTACGGAATCCCAGAAGGACCCAGAGTGTGTCCCCCACACTATTGAAGTGCCCCTTCACAAACAGGAACCAGAATGGGAAGGTGATCAATAGCAGGAAGGAAGATACCACGTCAAACAGCCTTTTGTTGCGGCGATTTGACTCCTTTCCAATGGAATTGAAGTGAATGGTGTAGAGGTCGCCCGAGGTATTGATGGAGTTACTTCCGATGACCGAAAGACTCTCAGGAGGAGCGATCTTGAAATCCACGGAACTTCCAATGAGCCGTGTCATGATCTTGATGATCCGTGTTGAGCTTAGATCCTTGGAACAAAATACAATTTCATCCAAACGGTGGATGGCTGCAATCTCATCGATCTGGTCTATATATCCTACATAGTCCGGATTCTCCTCTCCGTAAGGAATCTCCGATGATGGGGAAACGAAACCTATGATCTCGGGCCGTGCCTGTGTCTCTCTCAAAAGGCCGCTTACCCGGCGTGCTTCTTCATCCATACCCACGATCACCATCCGTTTCTGCCTGTTCAGATCGATTTGATAGTCGGCGACACCTGCCAGGTGAAGAACCAGTCTCAGGGCCAGTGTGCCAACAAGGGCCCATAGCGAACCAAGGAAGATCAATGCCCGGGAGTACCTCCACTCCATGGGCAGCAGGGCGTATATGACCAGAATAAGCAGCGTGCCCGCCAGATGCCCTTTCAAAAAGGATAAAAAGCGCATCGGTTTATCATACACTCCACTGTAGTACAGGGAAAGCAGCCAGATGAGGATGTAGGCTGGCACCACCACCCTGAGAAAATGGGGCGGGTAGTAAGCCACCGTATCGAACCTGATCTGTTCCCAGAAGGGGAGACCAAACAGGTAGCCCAGGAAGATAATGAGTCCATCCAGCAAAGGCTTGTAGATGCGACTAACAAAGCGCCTTACCAGGGAGAGTGCTGCCCGGAAATAGATGGCAATATTGATCACAATGCTGAATACACGGGCCTTCCTTGAACTAAAATGCTTAGCGGCAAAGATTATCATGGCCTGGTAAAAAATCTTTACATAATTGAGGGTTCCTTTTTTGGTACTCTCTCCTTTGTAATGAATGATTGTGCTGTGAGGAAAGTAATAGTTGAGGTACCCTGCCCTGGTGATTCTGTAAGAGAGATCGATATCCTCTCCGTACATGAAGAAGCTTTCGTCCAGGTAGCCGGTCTTTTCCAGGGTCTCCTTTCGTAAAAACATAAACGCACCTGCCAGTACATCTACAGGATGGGTGCTGTCCTTGTCCAGATGACCCAGGTAGTATTTCCCAAATTGCTTTGACCTTGGAAAGAGAGATGCGAGCCCAAACATTTTATAAAAGGAGACCTCAGGTGTGGGAAGCGCACGTTTTGATTCGGGAAGATATACCCCTTTTCCATCAATCATCTTAACTCCCATGGCCCCTGCATCGGGGTGCGAATCCATAAAATCAACACAAAGCAGGAAGGTGTCCTCCTCCACCACGGTGTCGGGATTCAGCAGGAGAACATAACGGCCCGTCGATTGGGCGATGGCCTGATTATTGGCTTTAGAGAAACCCACATTTTCCCTGTTTTCAATTAACTTAACACCGGGGAATTTCTGGCGCACTTCAGCCACAGATCCATCCACCGAATTGTTATCCACCACGCTTATCTCCGCATCGTAGCCCTCCTCATTCAACTTGACAATGCCCTGTTGTACAGCGTGCAGGCACTGTTCCAGGAAATACCTGACATTGTAGTTGACTATGATGATGGATAGATCCATGTTTAATACTCGCTGCGCTCGCAGTTTGTAGTTAAGGCTTAGTAGTTATTACTTATATCGAGTTCCAGCTGGTTACGGAGCAGATCCTCCATATTCTCCCTTCTCCTGATCAGGTGGTCCTTTCCATTGTGTACCAGCACTTCGGCGGGACGGAACCTGGAGTTGTAGTTGGATGACATGGCATAGCAGTAGGCTCCTGCATTTTTGAAGAGCAGGTAGTCGCCCTCCCCCGCCTCGCTTATCTTTCGGTTCCAGCCAAAAGTATCGGTCTCACAGATATACCCTACCACCGTATAGATACGGGTTTTTCCTCCTGGTTTGCTCACATTGACAATCTCATGATAGGAATCATAGAACATGGGCCTGATAAAGTGGTTCATTCCGGTGTCAAGTCCGGCAAAAACGGTGGAAGTGGTCTGCTTGATCACATTAACCCTGGCCACAAAATAGCCCGCTTCACTCACCAGGAACTTCCCCGGTTCAAAAATCAGGGTCAGTTCTTTTCCATAGGCATCGCAAAACTGGTTGAACCTAAGAGAGAGGTCTTTACCCAGGGCCTCTACGTCGGTAGCCACATCGTCGGCCTTGTAGGGGACCTTGAATCCGCTGCCAAAGTCCACATAATCCAGCTCCTTAAACTCTTTGGCTGTTTCGAACATGATCTCTGAGGCGCGCAGGAAGGTTTCCATGTCGAGGATATCCGATCCGGTATGCATATGGATCCCCTCCACTTTCATATGATTGGTCTCCACGATACGATGCGCATGCGGCATCTGGTAGATGGAGATTCCGAATTTTGAATCGATATGACCCGTGGAGATCTTATTATTGCCGCCACCCAGTACATGTGGATTGATGCGGATGCATACAGGAACATCTCTCCCATATTTGTGCCCGAATTCCTCCAGAATGGCTATGTTGTCGATATTGATCCGCACACCAAGTTCAACCGCCTCATCGATCTCCTCGATGGAGACACAGTTGGGTGTGTAGAGGATGTCCTGTGGGGCGAATCCCGCCTTGAGGCCCAGCTCCACCTCCTGCACAGATACTGCATCCAGGCCCGAACCCAATCCTTTAAAAAGCTTTAGTACGTTGATATTGGTCAGCGCCTTACAGGCGTAGTTGATCTTTACCGTGGTATGGGAAAAAGCACTGGTGATCCGCTCATATTGCCTTATCATAACAGCAGTATCATAGATGTAGAGGGGCGAGCCATGCTTGCGGGCCAGGTCGATGACCGGAAGACCAGCAATGGTATATTTATTCTTCTTAAGTTCCATGCTTGCTGTTTTTAAAAGTTTCCTCAAAGGAGGTCCGGTTCAGCAGGGATCGTCCCAGGGTCACCTCATCCGCATATTCCAGGTCGTCTCCGATGGCCACACCCCGGGCCAGCGTGGTGATGCTTACCGGATACTCATGGAGTCTTCTGTAAATATAGAAATTGGTGGTATCACCTTCCATGGTGGTGCTGAGAGCCAATATTACCTCCTTACATTCTCCTGTCTTCACCTTCATCTCCAGTGATTCAAGCGTGAGGTCGGCCGGACCAATACCATCCATGGGGGAGAT
Organism: Bacteroidota bacterium; assembly: GCA_003648635.1. GTDB lineage: Bacteria > Bacteroidota > Bacteroidia > Bacteroidales. The sequence goes on from QMPQ01000190.1 coordinate 5,199, forward strand.
GATCCCTCCCAGCACGTGGTAGGTCCCGGAAAACTGTTGTGTGTTTTCAATGGACATCACATCACGGATCGATTCCACTACGCAGACAGTCTCTTTGTCGCGGTACGGGTCCGTGCAAATGTGACAAAGCTCACTATCAGAAATATTGTGGCACACTTTGCATGTGACAATCTCTTTTTTCATGCGCAGGATGGTTTGACCGAAATGATCCACCTCCCTGTCTTCCTGTTTGAGCAGGTGCAGAACCAGCCTGAGGGCCGTTTTCCTTCCGATCCCGGGAAGTGTAGCGAATTCCTCTACAGCTTCTTCCAGTAGTTTTGATGAATAGCTATGCATGTGGGATCAAAAATAACACTTATAATTTTCATCTTCGTGCGATTTTATTCACTTTTGCCATACTGGATTACCTTTGATACCTGATATCCTTTGTCGGCAACACTGATCATATCCATTATCCTGGCCTACTTCCTGCTTCTGCTGGTCATCTCCTGGTTCACGGGTCGTAAAGCCGGAAATGAAGCTTTCTTCCTGGGTGAACGCAAATCGCCCTGGTATGTGGTGGCCTTTGGAATGATCGGTGCATCGCTTTCAGGAGTTACTTTTATCTCCGTTCCAGGCTGGGTGGCCGACAGCCAATTCTCTTATATGCAAATGGTCCTGGGTTACCTGTTTGGTTATGCGGTGATTGCCAATTTGTTGATGCCACTGTATTATAGATTGCAGTTAACCAGTATCTACACTTACCTGGAGGAGCGTTTTGGCAGATCCTCGTACAAAACCGGAGCCTCTTTTTTCCTGCTCTCCCGGATCATCGGGGCATCTTTCAGATTATTCCTTGTAGCCAGTGTATTGCAGCTGGCTGTATTTGAAGCATGGAACATCCCTTTCTATGTGACTGTCATAGTGACCATCACCCTGATCTGGCTTTACACCTTTCGTGGTGGGATCAAGACCATAATCTGGACCGATACACTGCAGACCTTCAGCATGCTGACTGCCGTTGTGGTCTCCATCCTGCTGATTACCCGTTCCATGGATCTTTCGCTGGGAGAGATGATCGGCCGTGTGGTGGCCAGCGATGATGCAAAGATCTGGGTCTTCGATGGCTGGCAGAAGGAGAATCATTTTTTTAAGCACTTTCTGAGTGGAGCCTTTATCACCATCGTGATGACCGGACTGGACCAGGATATGATGCAGAAAAACCTGAGCTGCAAGAATATCAAGGAGGCTAAAAAGAATATGTACATGATGAGCATCTCTCTGGTGCCCGTCAACCTGGTTTTTCTCTTCCTGGGTGCTGTACTGATCCAGTTTGCTCACTTCCACGGGATGACTATCCCGGAAACCACTGATAATTTTTTCCCCATGATAGCCACCGGAGGATACCTTCCCCAGGTGGTGGGAATCTTTTTTATCGTGGGACTGGTCGCTGCGGCTTACTCCAGTGCGGACTCGGCACTTACGGCGCTGACTACCTCATTTACAGTGGATATCCTGGAAGCGCAGAAGTGGGAGGAGCGAAAACTGACCCGTACACGCAGGATAGTGCATCTGGCCATTTCGGTGGTACTGGGACTGGTGATTATGTTGTTCCGGGCCATCAACGACGAAAATGTGATCTCGGCCATCTTCCGGGTAGCCGGATATACTTATGGGCCCTTGCTGGGACTCTATGCCTTCGGATTATTTACCAGACTTCAGGTGCGCGACCGGATCGTGCCCCTGCTGGCCATTCTCTCTCCTGTGCTCTCTTACCTCCTGAGCCACTTTTCGGAGCGTCTCTTCAATGGCTACCAGTTTGGCTTTGAACTCCTGATTGTGAATGGCGCAATTATGTTCGGAGCTTTGCTACTTACCAATAGAAGAGGGCATAGTAACTAGGGCATAGTAATGCGAATTAAGAGTTGAAAATAATATAATTGTTGATAACTAACATGCTGATTGTCAATAAGATAACCTTGTAAAATTTG
>QMPQ01000191.1 GCA_003648635.1 Bacteroidota bacterium
ACCGGGTGAAGATTGGCTATGTTATTTGAACCAAAAGTTCCATAACGGAGATGGCCCAGGTAAGCCTCACCCACAAAAGGTAAATTTGACCTGGCCCAGTTGGGATCGTTAAAGGAATCTGGATTCTCTTTTTCTGCTTCCTCGAACCTGGAGTAAATCTTTTGGAAAATCTCATTAATGGCTGAGGAACCCGTCTCCCGCCGGCGATTGAAATAATTCTTACCCGGGGGTGTATCCATTCGGAGGCTAACCACTCCGGCTCCATCCTGGCCCCTGTTCCGCTGCTTCTCCATCAAGAGGTAGAGTTTTTCCAGGCCGTACCTCCAGGAGCCATGCTGGAGTTGATAATGTTCCAATGGCTTTAGCAAGCGGACCAGTGCTATTCCACACTTGTGTTTTACTTCGTCAGTCATTCTCTACTCCCTCTAATCACCACTTTTTAAATTAATAAAGTCTTCCACTACTATGGGGCTTGGAAAATTCTTCCTGACCAGGTCTTGAAGTTTCAGCGCATCACTCTTGGTCCGGCAATCACCTATGTAGATTTTAAAAAAGGGTTCATCATATCGGTTGTACGCATCCTGGTCCGGATAAAGAGAGAGAAACCTGGCCCTCATCTGCTGCTGTTCTTGTTTTGCGCCAATTCCACTTTCAGAATAAATTCTGATACGATATCCAGGAATGCCTGAAGATTTCATATTTTTGGCAATCAGCTTGTTGTAATTGGATACGAGCAGACTGTCCACTTCAAGCGAAACCCGATCATCAGATCCCCCCTCTTGCAAAGTCTTCAGAACATCACCCTGCGCAGCGGTCTGACTTCCCTGAGCCAAAACCAGGTTAAATGAGAAGGAGAAACATACGATAATTAGTAAGGAGCGTGTCATCCTGTTAATTTGTGTGGTCAAAATTAATCAAATTTGTAATCTGTTTACCATACAATTAATAAATTGCTTACATTCACCTGATGCAGGGGGTATTACGCAGAATACAGAGACGAAGAGAGGTACTGGCCGGTTTTGCTATGATTCTGGCAGTAGCCAGCTATGTGACCTCTTTGTTGCTGGATTTCAATTTTGTAAGTCCCTATGCAACCTTGCAGGAGGACCTTGCCTATCTCTCTAACCACTACAAAAATCTGCAGATAAGCGTTTGGGCCTGGTTGCTTACCTCCATTATTACTTTCCTGTCGATTCCGCCTTACCTGCTACTCTTTCATCGTAGATTAAAGATTTTTCACTATGTGAATGCCATCTGGTTGCTTGGGGCAGCAGCTGGATTCCTTATGATGGGTCTTGCGGGGATCGAACTATACCAGGAATTGGCCAGAGGTATGGATAGCAGTCTGCAGGGGACAGATGAACAGGTCTGGATCAATCTCCTCGTTCAGTTTCAGGATGAACAGTTTTACAGGCGCATTGGAAGCAGCTTCATTGGCCTGTTCGCCATAGGCCTGGCGCTCACCAGGTTCAAAATGAGAAGGGTTCCTATTTTCGCCACTGTCCTCTTGATCATATGCGGTCCCATAATGATCTTTTTTAACTGGCACGATCCGGAACACCTGATCAGAACCGCAGCCATGGCCGGAATTGTTATTGGTGTGGCTACCTTCTCAGTGAGATTAATCAACAAGGGATTAAAAGAAAACCGGACAGATTCGGATGAGAAGGAAGAGGCTACTCCATAGCTTCAGCAAGCTCATCACTTACATTCACGTTGTGATAGACGGACTGAACATCATCATCGTCTTCGAACTCCTCAATAATCTTCATAATCTGAACCCCCTGTTCCAGGGTCAGATCCAAAGTATCGTTGGGAATCCTTTGTAGTTCTGCACTTTCGGGTTCCACACTCATCTCCTGCAGTTTTAACTGGACACTATGAAAATCCTCCATGGGGGTGGTGATCATAAAGATATCATCTTCCAGTTCGATCTCTTCAACACCGGCATCGATTAGTTCCAGCTCGAATTCGTCGGGATCCAGCTCACCCTTGGGCAGACTGATAATTCCCTTCCGGTCAAACATGTAAGAGAGCGATCCGTTGGTCCCCAGCTCTCCACCACGCTTGGTAAAGATGGCCCTCACATTGCTGACGGTCCTGTTTCTATTATCGGTCAGGCTATCGACGAATACCAGAACCCCATGTGGAAGCTTCCCTTCAAAGCTCAGTTCCAGAAAAGAGGAGTTGTCGCGATCAGCTTTGTTAATGGCCCGTTGGATGGTATCCTTGGGCATATTCATTCCACGAGCGTTCTGAACCGCCGACCGAAGTCTCGGATTAGACTCTTCATCTGTGCCCCCTACGCTGGCAGCTACCGTGATTTCCTTGATTAATTTAGTGAAGAGTTTTCCCCTTCTGGCATCATTGGCGCCTTTCTTACGCTTGATGGTCGACCATTTGCTGTGTCCTGACATAATTCCTGCTCAATATTTATTACAAAATAAGAAAAATGCCGCTCTTTAGAAAAGCAATCAGCGCTCGATCACCTGAACACCGCCGAAAACCACTTCCACTTTGATATCAATGGAAGCAGTATCGGCGCTCCAGGAGTCGCTCTCATAGATGCTTGTGCCGAAAACAGCATTGTTTCCATCAGGCAGTTCCGCACCTGCAAAAACAGCATCTGCCTGGATCCGTACTGGTTTGTCCCGTGGAATGATGATCTGGGTGCCTCCGAAAACCGTGGCTACCTTGACCCGAAAGCTGCCCTGTTCCAGATCCACATTGGTGAAATCATATACTCCCTTGGCAAACAGCACGGTATACTCCTTACCCGACTCCGGATTGTCGTATACCCTTTCATTAAATATGGTCTCCTCAGCTTTAAAATGATGCTCCGAGATCAGAGTTCTACCGAAGAGTACCTTTATACCCAGCATTACAAGGAATATCCCGACAACTACTTTAAATACGGGAAAATCAACATTAAATACCACTTTGATAATAAGGGCCACCCCCATAAGAAGTAAAAACGCACCCCAGAATAATCCTGCTCCCATTTTCATCTGTTTAAATTTATAAATAATAATTATGTTTCTTCTGCAAGTATAGGGACTACACAGGTACAGGTGAAGCATAAATCGGTAAACGGGTCCATATTGTCGGTCAATGGTCTTTTTTCTACCTTTGCGCCCATGCTAAAACGCAAATTATATATTGAAACCTATGGCTGCCAGATGAATGTGGTGGATAGTGAGGTGGTTGCCGCCATTCTGTTACAACACCAATATCAAGTCACTGATGATATAAATGAAGCCGACCTGGTACTGGTGAATACCTGTTCCATCAGGGACAATGCCGAACAGCGGGTGCGGGCCAGGCTAAAGGATTTCAGAAAACTTAAAGAGCAGAATAAATCTGTATCGGTGGGTGTCATCGGCTGCATGGCCGAAAGAGTGAAGGAGCAGCTGCTGGAAGAGGAGCCTGTTGTGGACCTGGTGGTTGGGCCCGATGCCTACCGTGATCTTCCTGCTCTTTTACAAGAGGTGGAGAGTGGACAGAAGGGGATCAATACCATCCTTTCGCTGGAAGAAACCTACGGCGATATCCGGCCGGTGCGAATGGACCGCAACCATGTGACTTCATTCGTGGCTATCATGCGGGGCTGCAACAACTTCTGTGCATACTGTGTGGTGCCCGGTACCCGCGGCAGGGAGCGAAGCCGTGACCCTGAAACCATTGTGCGCGAAGCCACCGATCTCTTTTCCAAGGGCTACAGGGAGGTGACTTTGCTTGGACAGAATGTCAACTCCTTCCGCTGGAAAGAAGGGGACAGTCTGCTGAAATTTGAGAAGCTGCTTGAAAGGGTGGCAGGCATAGATCCTGCATTCAGGGTGCGATTTGCCACCTCACATCCCAAGGATATGTCGGATGAGCTGCTAAAGGTTATTGCACAACATCCCAACCTATGCCGGTCTATCCACCTGCCAGTGCAGTCGGGCAGTACCACCGTGCTTGAAAGAATGAAACGAAGGTATACCAGGGAGCACTATATGGATCGCATATCGGCAATCCGCAACTACCTCCCCGACGCGACCATCTCTACAGATATTATTGCCGGTTTTTGTGGGGAGACCGAAGAGGAGCATCAGCAAACACTTAGCCTGATGAAATGGGCGGATTATGATTTCGCCTATATGTTTAAATACAGTGAACGACCCGAAACCTTTGCTGCTGAAAAGTTGAAGGATGATGTCAGCGAAGCAATCAAGTCTCGCAGGTTAAGTGAGATCATTGAGCTGCAATCGAAGCTTTCACTCAAAAGCAAACAGCGGGATATTGGACAAAACTTTGAAGTGCTGGTGGAAGGCACTTCCAAAAAATCGGAAGCTCAGCTTTACGGACGCACCTCACAAAACAAGGTGGTTGTATTTCCTAAAAATGATTTGAAACCAGGCGACTATACGGAAGTCACCATTTCGACATGTACCTCGGCCACCTTGATTGCATCTTAATCCAGGACCACCAGAATTTTCTCCCTGGTAGGAACATAGGTGCTAAAGGCAAGCTCTCCCTCCAGTTCCATAAGAACCATTAGCTCCTTCACATCGGCGGTAACATTACAGAGCTTGAATTCACTTCCATGTTGCCAGGCGTGCTCCGTAATTGTTCTTAACACATCAAACCCTGAGGAATCAATAAACATGATTCCTTCCAGGTTAAAAATTACGGAAATCCCCGGCTCTTCCACAAGCTCCTTGAGCTGCGCTTTTACCAGTTCTGAAAAGAGGGTGTTCAACCTGTTCACCTGGAACAGTTCCACCCTGTACTGGCTGCCTTCCTTTGCAATTTTCAGCATATCTATGGGTCACAAGATCAGCTTACAAAGTAAAGTGTATATAATTATTATACATCTAATTCAAAGGTGAAGTTATCCACAAAAAACAGTGAATAATGTAAGCGAAGATGGATGGGCTACATTCCCCCCTCACTTGTTTCAAACAGAGCTGTCTCATTGGAAAATGGATTGTTATTACTGTTGTTCTTATGGAATTGTTGCTACGCTTAATCTTTTCAAAATAATCGTCTATATCCTGATATAGATTTTGTTTTTATGAAGCCATTGGCATATATACCACAGTAAGAACAAAACAATGGCGCTGGTCAGGATCGAGGCTGTTAAAGTGCCCATCCACCCGAATAGCAAAAAGGTAAATGGATGAATAATAGATTCCAGAAAAACCGCACCACCCACATGAGCAAACAGGTAAATGAACAGGGGATTCATCCCTACGACTCTTAAAAACACGGACCATTTTTGTCGCTTTTTGATATCAATCAACCAGTAGGAAAACGCCAGGGTCAGCAGTGTCCATCCCCCACTTACAATTACAAAAGTTGAGGTGCTGATTCTCTTTATAATGGGTGTAAGAGGACTGAGTGCATACCCAACAACCACGCCGATCACACCAGCGATGATCAGTATCTTTAACTTTTGAATTGCGGTCCGCTTACTCATCAGTAGCTGTCCGGCCAGCACCCCCCATATCGTATGGGCTGTAGTTGGAATCGCATTAAAGGAGACCCAGTGTCCATTCAGGTTGGCTCCACCGTATTGCAAATCAAGCCAGGTTCCGAAATTCTCATTGGCAATGAAGGGATGGTTGAAACCTTCCACAGGAAAACCCCGGTAAATTACCTCTGTTAGTGCAATCAGCAGAAAGGAGAAGATGATTTGTACTTTGGCCGGTTTGTTCATTACCAAATAGGCCAGGATGTATGTTACCGATAGCTGTGCAAGTACATTCTGGAAACGAAACACAATTTTTCCAGGGTCAATACAATAGAGTCCCCAACCCAGAATTAAAAGGATAAAAGCCCGTTGAAAGGCGTGTTTGGTAATCTGGGAATGGGTCTGGCCACGTTTTTTGCGATTGGAGAAGGAATAGGGCATGGCCACTCCCACGATAAACATAAAATAGGGCTGAATCAGGTCCCAGAAACGAAGACCGTTCCAGGGATGATGATGGAATTGCTCACCGATGGCATAAATAATGGTTCCTTCAAGCGCAGGATCGTACATAAATGAAAACAGATGCGTAAACTCAGCAATCAATAAAAACATGGTTGCTCCGCGAAAGAAATCGAGTGACAGAAGACGCTCAGGAGCTTGTGATGGATTGGATTGGGACATAATTTTGCTTTCTTAAATTAACTCCGAAATGTAGCTTGTTTTTGCCTTTGGGTAATGAAAACAGTTATAAAAATAAAAAAATCAGATTGAAAGCTGGTATAACCGTCGCCGGAAGAACCGGAGGAAGCAGAACTCGACGAAGTCAATTTGAGAGAAATTTATCTTATATTTAAATACGCAGCCTGCCAAACCTGAACGTCCTATTTAAAAAAAGTATTATGGAAACAAATTCAAGAAGAAACTTTATTAAAAAAGCAGCAGCAGCATCGGCAGCTGTCTCTTTCGGGGGTGTTCTTCCCGCATTTAGCGCAAAGAGCTATAGCCGCATCATCGGCTCCAATGAAAAGATAAAAGTATCTGTGATGGGGGTAAACTCAAGGGGAAAAGCACTGGCCATAAATTTTGCACAGCAGAAAGATTGCGATGTAACTCACATTTGTGATGTGGACAGCAGAGCAATCTTAAAATGCCAAAAAGAGTTGGAAACAGTCCAGGACTTAAAAACCAAAGGGTTCCGGGATTTCAGGGAATCGCTGCAGGATAAGGAAATCGACGCAATGGTCATTGCTGCTCCTGATCACTGGCATGCTCCGGCAGCACTGTTAGCCATGCAGGCAGGGAAACATGTCTATCTTGAGAAACCCAGCAGTCATAATCCAAATGAAGGTGAAATACTTATTGAAGCCGCAACTAAGTATGGTAAGGCTGTACAATTGGGTAATCAGCGCCGATCATTCCCCAAGGTGATGCAAGGCATGCAGGAACTTAAAGATGGAGTAATTGGCCGGGCATATTTTGGGAAAGGGTGGTATGCGAATAACCGTGGCCCAATTGGAGTGGGGAAGAACACTGCAGTACCGGAGTGGCTCGATTGGGATCTCTGGCAGGGCCCCGCTCCCAGAATGGAATACAAAGACAACCTGGTTCATTATAACTGGCACTGGTTCTGGCACTGGGGTACCGGTGAGGCACTGAATAACGGTAC
>QMPQ01000192.1 GCA_003648635.1 Bacteroidota bacterium
TCGCTTGACCGGAAGGTAGCCATGAAAACAAAAGGACTGTCCGTTCAATCCCGAAGCCATCAGAGCCAGCAGGATGGAGGAGGGGCCCGTTAAGGGAACCACCCGGATCCCTTTTTCATGTGCAATACGAACCACTGCTGCACCTGGATCTGCCACTCCGGGTACCCCTGCCTCAGAGATAATGGCAGCATCCAAACCTTGTTCAACCCGATCCAGAAAAGAAGGTATCTCCTCTTCTGCTGTATGTTCGTTCAACTCAAAAAATGTGAGGGAATCTATATGGATCTCCCTGTTCAGGCTAAGCAGATAGCGCCGTGCATTTCTCAGATTTTCAACGATAAAGAGCTTGATTTCGTTTACCCTGCCCCTGATCCCTTCCGGGATAGTTTCAGTGGTATCGGGATTTCCAAGGGTATTCGGGACCAGGTAGAGGACTCCTTTCATGCTTTATCTTACAAATGAAGTATTAAAAATAGTTATAACTTCGTGAATACTGTAATGCAAGACCAAAGCATTTGAAAATTACTTTTCTGGGTACCGGCACATCCCAGGGTGTTCCGGTGATCGGGTGCGGATGTAAAGTTTGTATATCTGCAGATGTACGAGACAAACGCTTGCGTTCTTCTGTTCTTGTGGAACAGGGGGAGCTGCGTGTGGTCATCGATACCGGTCCCGATTTCAGGCAGCAGATGCTTCGGTGCGGATGTTCAAAACTGAATGCCGTCCTGTTTACCCATGAGCACCGGGATCATATTTCCGGTCTTGATGATATACGTGCCTTCAACTACATCCAGAAAAGCCCCATGGATGTATATGGAGAAGAACGGGTGATGAGGGCACTGAACAGTAGTTTCCCCTATGTGTTTGCAGAGAAGAAATACCCGGGTATTCCCCAGGTAAGAATGCATACCATTACGACCGATGCATTTCAAATAGGAGAGATGGAGGTCATACCCATCAGGATGATGCATTATCGCTTACCTGTACTTGGATTCCGCCTGGGCGATTTTGCTTACCTCACGGATGGAAATTATATCCCGGAAGCAGAGAAAGAAAAATTATTTGGTGTCAAACACCTGGTGGTCAATGCTCTCAGGCGGGAGACCCATATCTCGCATTTTACCCTTTCAGAAGCAGTCAGCCTGATTGAGGAGTTGAGCCCGCGCATGGGATATCTCACCCATATCTCTCACCAGATGGGAGTATATGCAGAACTGGAAAAGGAACTTCCTTCCCGGATTCGCTCTGCCTACGATGGCCTGGTGCTGGAGTTGTAATCTCTGACACGCTCCATCTCCTTGCCTGTACTGATAAACAGGATGGCAGTAAGAATGCTGATTATCAAGAAAATGATTCCAGCCAGGGCAAGTGCCTGTGGCAATGAGTAGATATCCTTCACCCAGCCCAGTAAGGGTCCGATTAGAGCAAAAAGTAGCCTGATAATAAAATTCCTGACCGATAGCACGGTGGCCCTGATATGTGAGGCAGTGATTCTGTTGATATAGTCCTTAAGTACCGGTGTTGCATAACCCCTGACCAGGTAGAACAGATAGAGTACAAACAGGCCAATGGGGAGATGGAAGCTGCTCAAAGCCAGATAGCCCAGGGGTATAAGCAGGGCAATAAGCAGAATGGACCATCTCTGACCCAGTAATTTTTCCAGACGGTGTGCCGTATAGGAGGTGATGGCTACGGTCAGGTTCAGGGTGGTCCAAAGGATCCCGAACCAGGCGATATCGATACTGGTATATTCGAAAAAGGGTTGTGCAAACCATGCCATGGTCAGCGTTGCTGTGCCTGTGATGGCACTGAAAAGGATATTTCGTCTCAGAGGGCGATCTGTAATCAGGGCAAACCTGGCAATATTTACAATTTCCATCATCCCTGCTTTGATCAACGGGATCTTACGAGTGGGCTCCACAAGAGTGATAGCGGCAGGTAGTGCAATAAAAGCCACAAAGATTTGAGCGATATACGGTGCCCTGATTGTAATACCAACAAGCAGGCCACCCAAAATGCCGGCAATGGCTTCGGCCACATTGCCCAGGGAGGTGATCCGGCCCTCAAAACGTGTATACTGTTTCTCTTCTCCTCTCTCAAGTAAGGAGTCGTACAGCATAGCCGAATCGGCCCCTGAAATACAGCTCTGACCAATACCCAGAATGATTTCTGCCACCAGGAAGCCTATAAATCCAATGCTCAGGCTGTAGGTGGTGAATCCCAGTATCCCAAAGACTGCTCCGATGATCAGGGTTTTTTTGCGTCCGATCACATCGGCCAGGTAACCTGAGGGAATTTCTAAAACCACAATGGCAATGGAATAGACCGCCTGCAAAATCATAATATCCTTCATTGAGAGGCCATTGCTCTCATAGAAGGGGACTACGATGGGCATGTAAAGCATGAACCACTTAGCGATCTTGATCAGGTAGAGTCGGGTGATATTTGGATGAACCTGTTTCGGCAAAAAACTTGAATTTGCAACAAAACTATAAAAAGCAGGGCGACCAATTGAGATGTTTTAGAAAATATTTACTGAAATGGCATTGTGATTATCTTTGGTACAAACAGAAACTTATGGGCATGACGGTAATTGAAAAGATTTTGGCAGCACATTCCGGACGGGATCAAGTTACTCCGGGCGACATTGTAGATGTGATGATAGACGCTCGGATAGCTCGCGATTTCGGCGGAGCCAATGTTGTCAAGCACCTGGAAGAGAATCAGTTGTCCATCGATGATACGGCGCGTACTTTCTTTACTTTCGACTGCAATCCCACAGGATCGGATCAGAAATATGCTGCCAATCAACACAGGTGCCGGATGTATGCAAAGAAAGAGGGTATCAAGGTATACGATATTGATAAGGGGATAGGCACCCATATTCTGATGGAGGAGGGGCTCAGTTATCCGGGTTCAACAGCAGTATCGACCGACTCACATGCCAATATTCTGGGTGCAGTTGGTGCATTTGGTCAGGGTATGGGAGATAAGGACATAGCTGTAGCCTGGCATAAGGGTGCCACCTGGTTCAAGGTACCTTCCAGCGTAAAAATAGTACTTGAGGGAACGCTGGGTCCCTTATTGACTGCCAAGGATATCGCACTAAACCTGCTGGAAATATTCGGGGCAAGCACACTACTTGGATCTGCCATCGAAATGGATGGAGAGGTGGTTGATAAACTTAGTCTGGATCAGCGCATAACCATTGCCTCCATGGCCACAGAGATGGGAGCCATTATTATTCTGTTTCGGCCCAACAAGGAGGTGATCAGGTACTGTGAATCGCGGACCAGGAAAAAAGTGGAGCCGGTGTTGGCTGATGAGGATGCTGCATACAAGGAGGTATACCACGTGGATGTAAGCGAATTCGAATGCAGGATATCTCTTCCCGGAAAACCCCATGATACCTCGGTATTACCAGTGGAAAAGGTATGGATCGATTCGGCATTTATTGGCAGTTGTACCAATGGACGGATTGAAGACCTGAGAGCAGCTGCCGCTGTTCTGAAAGGAAGACATGTGGCAGAGGGAGTGGTTCTGAAGATTGTTCCGGCCACAGACCGGGTTTGGCTGAGGTGTTTGGAGGAAGGATTGATTGAGGTTTTTAAGGGGTCGGGTGCTCTGGTTTCCAATGCAGGATGTGCAGGATGCGCAGCCGGACAGGTGGGCCAGAATGGACCCGGTGAAATAACAGTAAGCACCGGAAACCGGAACTTTCCTGGGAAGCAGGGTCAGGGTGAAGTGTACCTGGCCTCGCCAGCAATAGTGGCTGCCTCGGCGGTCGCAGGTTTTATTACTTCGTCAGACAGTATCCCGAAGGTACAAGAAAAGAGGGAGTTTGAAGGGTATATCGAACAGAGTTCCAAAGAACAAAAAGACATTCACTCTGCCAGTGCCACTACCCGACCTCATGAAATAGAAGGCAGGGCCTGGTATATCCCCATGGAAAATATCGATACTGATATGATTTTTCACAATCGCCATCTCTCCATCACTGATATTGCGGAAATGGGCCAGTATACCTTTGGGAACCTTGCAGGTTACGAGGATTTTGCAAAAAAGGTAAAGCCAGGGGATATAGTGATCACGGGGAAAAACTTCGGTTCGGGAAGTTCACGGCAGCAGGCTGTTGACTGTTTTATCTCTCTCGGTGTACAATGTGTGCTTTCGGAGTCTTTTGGTGCGATTTACGAAAGAAATGCAATTAATGCCGCTTTTCCCATTGTTAGCTCAGGTCAAATAGCATCGCTTGAACTCGAAGACGGGGATGTGATCCGATTAAATTTCGAGACCGGAGTCATACACAACGTAAGTAAAAAGATCCAACTTGAATCAGCTCCATTTTCCGATGTACAAATGGAGATATACCAGAATAACGGACTGTTTTAAATATATAGACTATGAGACTAATCATTCCGGAGGGGTACAAATCCCTTATTACATTAAAGGAGACAGAAAAAATTCTCCAGATGTTAAAAGATCATTTTGAGGCGGGCTTATCTGCCGACTTCAGGTTGCGCAGGGTAACTGCGCCTCTTTTCGTGTTAAAGGGCACAGGTCTGAACGATGACCTGCACGGCTTTGAGAAGCCGGTGGTTTTTCCCATTAAGGATATGCGTGGACAGGAAGCTGAGGTGGTTCAATCACTGGCTAAATGGAAACGGATGATGCTCAGGGATTATGATATTAGTCTGGGATATGGGATCTACACGGACATGAACGCAATTCGTCCCGATGAAGAGCTGGACAATCTGCATTCTCTCTACGTGGACCAATGGGACTGGGAGAGGGCCATTTATCCGGAAGAGCGCACCCTGGAAACCCTGAGGGATGCTGTGAAAAAAGTATGGCAAAACATTAAGCGGACAGAATTCTTTATTCATACCTTCTATGCGAATATTGAACCTGTTCTGCCAGAGGAAATTATCTTTATCCATTCAGAACAACTCTATGAGATGTACCCCGATCTCTCTCCCAAAGACCGGGAGAACAAGATCGCCGAAAAGCATGGTGCAGTATTTATCATCGGGATCGGTTATGACCTGCCTGATGGGAAACCGCATGATTTGAGAGCTCCGGACTATGATGACTGGAGCACCGAAACCCTTGATGGTTACAGGGGACTCAACGGGGATATCATTGTCTGGAACGAGATTCTGGAGTGTGCTGTTGAGCTAACCTCCATGGGGATCAGGGTGGATAAAACTGAGCTTATGACCCAGCTGGAATTGACAAATAGATTGGAAGATGCGGAGTTGCTCTTTCACCGAAGACTTCTTAATGAGGAGCTACCTTCCTCAATGGGTGGCGGTATAGGTCAGTCCAGAACAGCCATGCAACTGCTGAGAAAGGCACACATAGGGGAGGCTCAGTCGGCCATCTGGCCCGGTGAAATGGTTGATCATTGCAGGCGTTCAGGCATCCAACTCATCTAGCATCTTTTTCATTAACTAATTAACTCAATAACTCACTAACTTCCTCCCCATGCCCTCTACCTTTGTTGAGAAAATTTTTAAAGCAGCGGCCGGTTCCATTGTGTTTCACAGTCCGGACCTGATCCTGACCCATGACAATACTGCGAGTATTCAAAAGACCTTTGAAAAGATGGGAGGGCAGGAGCTTCACAATCCCGATCAGCTTGTGGTGGTGCTGGATCATAATGCACCTCCTACCAATGCTGCCCTGGCCAATACCTACCAGTCTATTCGTGATTTTGTAGGGGAGCAGGGAGTGCTTAGATTTCACGATGCCGGAAGTGGTATCTGCCACCAGATCATGGCCCGCTATGCCCTGCCTGGAATGGTGATTGTGGGGAGCGATAGTCATACCTGTACCTCCGGAGCATTCAATGCTATGGCTGCCGGAATTGATCGTACCGAGGCTGCCGGATTGTGGTTACGGGGGGAGACATGGTTTAGGGTTCCTGAATCACTGAAGATTACCTTGAAAGGACACCTGAATCAGGGGGTGTATGCAAAGGACCTGAGTCTCTGGATTATCGGGATACTGGGATCAGCCGGTGCCAACTATATGTCCATTGAGTACCATGGAGATGGAGTGCAGACCCTGAGTATAGCCGACCGGATGACTCTGGCGAACCTGGCATCCGAAATGGGGGCCAAGAATGCAGTATTTCCCTGCGACCAGGTTTTGCAGGATTATCTGGAAAAAAAATCCACAGGGGTTTGGGCCGACGAAGGAGCTGTCTATGGACGAGAGATCGAGATCGACGTGGGAGAAGTCTATCCTCTGGTGGCTGCGCCGCATCATGTTGACAATGTGATGGCGCTGGCCGAGGTTGCCGGCCTGGACATACAGCAGGGAATGATCGGTACCTGTACCAATGGGAGGATCGAGGATTTACGTGAGGCTGCTGCCATGCTCAAGAATAATAAGGTAAAAGCAGGTGTTCAGTTGCTGGTGATTCCCGCTTCCCGTGAGATTTACCAGCAGGCCATTGAGGAGGGACTGGTCACCACTTTCCTGGAGGCCGGGGCCAATGTATTAAGTTCATCATGTGGACCCTGTCTTGGGACAGGGCAGGGGATACCGGCCGACAATCAACGTGTAATTTCTTCAGCTAACAGGAATTTCCTGGGAAGGATGGGGAACAAGAATGCTGAGATTTACCTGGCTTCCCCGGCTGCAGTAGCCCTGAGTGCGATTCATGGTAAGATTAGTGATCCCAGGATAGCGCACGGTGCTGAGGTATTTCCATTCAGGAAACAACAATCAGGAAGTGTAAGCATTGAACAGGGAGAGCAGCGGCGGATGGATGGGGTCTGGAGTTACGGTGATATTGACAATCTAAATACCGACCAGATGTTTGCCGGCAACCTTACTTACGAGGTTCAAAGTTCAGATCCTGAGGCAATTATACCTCATCTTTTTAAGGGCTTTGATGCCAGTTTTTCCAGTGAATTGAAAGAAGGCGATATCATCCTGGGGGGAGATAATTTCGGTTGTGGAAGTTCCCGGGAGCATCCTGCAGTTGGTCTGGCCCATCTAGGGGTGAAAGCGGTAATTGTCAAATCCGTTAACCGCATTTTTTACCGTTCTGCCGTGAACCAGGGTTTGCCCCTTATTGTTTTGCCCA
>QMPQ01000193.1 GCA_003648635.1 Bacteroidota bacterium
AATCCGCCTGTACCACCATCCATCAGTTCTACCCCTTGAGGGATTACCTGGTCCCGAAGATATTCTATGCTGTGTACTCCAATTCCTTCATCACCCATCAGTACATTTCCGAGTCCCATAATCAAGGTGTGCGATTTCATTTCTTCAACTTCTATCAAAGAATTGATTATGATGTAAATATACTTCAATGGTCTATTAAGGAGTGAAAATGATCTGTTAAAATGATATGCAGGAGTAACTTCGTTGTGCTGCTCCCGCAGTTCAATGGCCAGTTACGGATCACATTTCAGGCTGATGCCCCTGGCTTCCTCTGAGAGGTTCCCAGATTAAACAAACCCTCCCATATGATTGTTAATCAAAAAGTAATAAATTACAAATATTTGATATGGAAGTATTAACTGATCTGTTAAAATTCGTACATGTTATAGGTTTTGTATTTATGACTGTACCATTGTTCAATTTAATAGTGGTAAATGAACGCGCTTTATTGGGCGTATCTTTTAATTACTACGCCGACCGGTATATGGAGAATATAATAAAACATGGTGCATACAGGTGTTTTGTTTTTCAATCCACAGTACTAATCACCGGTATTCTACTATTGGTTCTCGGTCCGGGAATTGAACTCCTTTGGTCCAATTGGATCGTACTCGTAAAAACAATATTACTCTTCACTTTAATGGGACTACTTTCTTATGTTCACTTCAGTCTGCAACCAAGAATCGAATCGCTAATTTCGGATATTACTCCTGACTCCGAGATTTCAGGTGATCTTATTTCTCAATTGAAGCCTTACAGAGTTCGCCGGAAGTGGTTGGCAACTGTTTGCCTTTTTCTGGTCCTTACATCAATTATTTTAGGATTACAGGTATATTCGCTCTATAATCCATTACTCACGATAGGTTTAATTATCTTGGCCGGACTTTTCTCATTGAAGGTGAATCAAACACTCATCCGCTTCGGCTGGATTTAATTGTTTTGGAGTTTCGCGCTTCGGTTGAGACTCCTCCACCGACAATGGACTTGCAGAGGAATGACTCAGCATTTTTGTAATTCAATAAGCATGGGAAAACCGGTATATCTTGATTATAATGCAACAACCCCTATTGATCCGGAAGTGATCAGTGAAATGCTTCCATATTTTCAGATTGGTTTTGGGAATCCATCCAGTTCATATTCCATAGGCAGAGAGAATCTGGAAGCTGTGAACCGGGCAAGGAAACAGGTAGCTGCCCTGATCAATGCCAGACCCGAAGAGATAACTTTTACAAGCGGGGGAACAGAATCGAATAATCATGCTATCCTGGGAGCTGCCATTGCCCATCAGGGAAAGGGGAAACATTTGATTACTTCTGAAATTGAGCACCCAGCAGTAACAAATGTATGCCGGCATCTTGCTGCGCAAGGATGGGAGATTACCTGGCTACCGGTAGATAAAGCCGGCAGAGTCAATCCGAAAGACCTTGAAAGTGCAATTCGACCGGATACCGTGCTTGTCTCCATTATGCACGCAAATAATGAAGTAGGTACCATCCAGCCCATAAAAGAGATTTCTGAAATAACAAGGCACAAGAATGTCCTGCTACATACCGATGCAGCACAATCCATTGGCAAACTGGAAACGGATGTGGAGGCTCTTGGAGTGGACTTACTTTCCATCGCAGGACATAAATTATACGCACCCAAGGGAATTGGTGCCTTGTATGTCAAAGACGGAGTTGGTATTGAAAACCTGATGTTTGGAGCAGGACAGGAAGAAGGAATCAGGCCAGGGACTGAGAATGTAGCCTATATCGTAGCCTTAGGCAAGGCTTGCGAAATTTCAGCAGGCAACATTGACAAGAATTACCAACATATGTACGATATGAGGGAAAAACTATTGGAAGGATTACTACTCAAACTCAAGAATATAAGAGTGAATACCGATCTTACCAATAGCTTACCCAATACATTGAGCATTGCTTTTGACAAAGTTGACGCACATAAGCTGACTACCCTTATAAGCAATGAGGTGTTTATTTCGACAGGTTCGGCCTGTCATTCAGGTATTACTGAAATATCACCGGTGCTTAAAGCCATGAATATTGAATTATTAATTGCTACAGGTACAGTGCGCATTTCCACCGGGAAATATACAAGCGTGGAAGATATTGAATTTGCCACCGAAGTCATCTCAAAAGCTGTTCAAAAACTATTATAACAAGTGATCAATTAAAAATGTAAAAATGAAAAGATCAATCCTTCTTTTATCCATATCCATCTGGTTTCTAACTAATTCTTTGTATGCCCAGTCAATTATTCAGCAAGCCGAGAAGCTTAGCCCAACATCTTTAGGCCTTGTCATATATTCCGATGACATTGAAACAGTCTGGAATGCATTGAGACTCGCCAATTTCTCAAAAAAGCAAGGCGACACTGTAAACATATTCCTGCTAGGTAAAGGAGTGGAACTTGAAAACCTTATTAAGGAAAGCAAAGAAATAGACGAAGAGCTTGAATTGTTTCTAAAAGACGGTAGCTCAATAATGGGTTGTGGAACCTGTTTGAAGAGTCGTAATAACAATGAACCTCAGACATGTAAATTATCATCGTTGAAAGACCTGTATGAGTTAATTCGGGAAAACGACATTGTCCTCACTTTTTAATATATATCAAAATGCAAAAAATCCTGATCCTTATCAATGATGCTCCCTACGGAACAGAAAAAGCCTATAATGCACTCCGTTTAGCAAACGGAATAGGAAAAGCGCATGAAAATGTGGAAGTGAGAATCTTCTTAATGGCCGATGCCGCATCCTGTGCAGTTGCGAACCAAACAACTCCAAATGGTTACTATAATATTGAACGGATGCTTAAATTTTCTATTGCCAAGGGGGCCGCGGTGAAAATTTGTGGTTCCTGTGCCGAAGCCAGAGGATTAAAAAATGTCCAATTAATCGAGAAGACAGAACTCAGTACAATGGCTGAACTCACAGACTGGGTCGTTGACAGCGACAAAGTATTGACGTTTTAGCATTCCTCCGAACCCTCTTATAACTGGTTTAGTTGCTTTTTAGCTTCATTGATCATAAGATCTGCCCCGGCTTCTAAGCTTTCCGCATCAATCAAATCAACTATGGCATTCAACCTGGACAAGTTTGTTTGATTGTTTGTTTGAGTCGCTTCTTCTTTTAATATATGATATTTCTCAAAGGCCTGAATCCCTTCGATGAGTCTTTCCCAACGCACAGAGCTACATGCTTCGGGGTAAACAATATAAGTGTCTCCTCCTGACCAGGCTGTGAATCGGGAATCGGATACGGGATCCGCGGTCCAACTGTTGTAGGCCCAGCGTAAATAACCATCAAGTCCTTTACAAATTGCATACCAACCGAGAAATTCAGCCTCCGCCGGTTCCGAGAAAGTAAATGTATTAGGACGAAAGGTAGAGCAACAAGTATAATAGGTGGTCTTTTTTCCTTCTGCCCTGCGGCGTTCAATTACACTTTCTGAAAACTGATTCTTGTCCTGCTCATCAACACTATAATCATAAAGGTCTTTTTCAATTTCAGGATGATTATTGCCAGCCAAAGAAATTTTCAGTCCCGGAGCTTTCTCATGAATCAAACGAATTCCTTTTTGCATCTGATCCAGAGCCCGTTCGTCCATAGCAATACAAGTAATATCGAACCAGTCTTTGTCCTTCAGGTGTGCCGCAAATTGCTCCAACATTCTTCCCCAGTGCTCATTATATAACTTTTTACCTGGGGCTGATTTTATATA
The DNA here is from genome assembly GCA_003648635.1 of Bacteroidota bacterium. GTDB lineage: Bacteria > Bacteroidota > Bacteroidia > Bacteroidales. The sequence goes on from QMPQ01000193.1 coordinate 3,763, forward strand.
CTTGTTGGTCTTACTTGTCTCGTCGAAATACTGGAAAGATAAATTCCAGGGTATCATAGAATAACAGGCAATCTCCTGTGTGATACCACAGTCCATCATAAATTCCACCCACCTATCGAATATGGTGAAATCATATACCCACTCACCGTCGGCTCTTTTTATCCAGTTAATCATTCCACCAAAAGGGTCCAGTGTTTGTCCGTTCCACGGTTTATCAATCAAGGTTGTGGTGATTACTTTTTGACCTGCCGATGCAAGCATTAGCATATAAGGTCGCATGGCTTCAAAATGTTCTTCTGACCATAACTCCACCTGATGAACACGTGCAATAGCGTATGGATTTTGCCAGAAGTCCAGATGAAAGTTCCATTGATCGGGTGAAGGCAATATTCTGTCCAGCACTTTTACTGAATATTTCAGTACTTGAGTAGTTCCATCCTTGCTCTCAACAGTAACACTACCCTTATATATCCCTGCATTTGCTCCCTGCGGAATCTGAATGGTCATCCAGGCGCCACGAGTATCATCAGGAGCAAAAATTCTTGACGACTTGTTATCAATCATATCGGCAACAACATAGGTGCCGTACTTATCTACTTCGTGACGACCGCATCCGGAAAAGGTATCAGTTATTACAGTTTCAACATATCCGACAGAAATTTTCTTACTGGAAATCTCATTGTCCCGATTACCTGTCAAATTGGAAAGTATAAATGAAGCCTCATTTTCTGTTTCGCTCTCATTCCAAACAACAAATTGAGCATTCACGCGCTCACCCCTCCATGCGGTAAGTTCCAATACAGAGCTGTCCACATCTTTTGGTTTTTCATTATGAACATAACGAATATCCGTGCTGCCCCAGGCGATTTCAATGTTGCTTTGGGCCGCAGCTATCTGCGATATCATAGTAATGATAAGTGGTAATAGATACTTTAATTCCATGACTTAAGAATTTACACCTTCTATTCTACATTGTTAAACCCTAAAGGTATATCTATTTCATAAAACCAGATCTGCATTACAACTTATACTCATCTTTTTTGGACCCCACCTGCATATGAGCTAACTTGAGAAGAACAATATAGCCAGGACATAAAAAGATGGTTTATTCACAAAAACTGAGGGGCCTTTTCCCAGAGATTTCATTGAATTGGGAAGATCTTTTGTTACTTGAAACCTTTCAAATTAAATACCTCTCTGACAGGGTTGCAGTGAAGGAGTTTGCTTCCCTGATCCGAGAGTTTCCTGTGGTGCACAGATTCCTTGTCTCGAAGTATCCTCCCATCAGTTCATTTCTTTCAAGGATTCTGAAGGAAAACCAAGCGCTTGAGGATCGTGAGCTTATTGAGACAAATTGCCAGGAAGCGTTGTGGGAGATTGCCGATCTGATTATCTATAATAAGAGTCCGGAACGATTCGATGCACAGGCACCCATCAAATGGGATCTTGATGAAATCAGCACCATCACCTCCCTGGAAGGTAAAGTTGTGGCAGATGTGGGGGCAGGTTCGGGCAGGATTTCCTTCCTGGTGGCGCCAATAGCACAAAGCGTTTATGCGGTTGAACCCCTAGCCAGTTTTCGTTCCTACATGAAAGATAAAGCGATAAAAAATAGCATGGATAACCTGTTTGTGATGGATGGTACCCTGGATTCTATTCCGCTGCCGGGCCGCTTCCTGGATATTCTTATCACCTCCAATGCCATTGGGTGGAATCTTTTAGAGGAGCTTAAGGAGATAGAACGGGTGGTCAAGCCTGGCGGACATGCAATCCATCTCCTGCAATCCAATGAAAAGCTTGCTTCTCCCTTTCACGAAACCCTTACTTCACCCCCATGGAATTACACCTGCATTCATGATGGAAATGAAGAAAAAATGAAACTACGGTATTTTAAGTCTCTGAATTAGCGGGTCCAGGTAGTTGTAACCATATATGTGTTCATCTGCCCATCCACAAAGTCCTCAGTATAGCTTAGCTTTTCCTTGCTAAGTGTTTTAATCCTGGAAGTAGAGGATGCTTCATCGTCAGGATCAATAATTAGCTGGTCTTCGCCAATTAATTCCCATTCGCCCGTTGTAGCATTCTCCACAAAAGGAGAGATCATGATATAGGTGCCGCCTTCCTGGAACTCCATGCTAGCCTCGGTTAATAGTGCCTGCGCCAGAGAGACCAGGGAAATAATACTGCTTTCTTCACTATCGGTGGTCATACTCTGAAAAGTCCATACGCCATCGGTAAGTAAGGTTGCACTATCTGTTTCACAAGCCGTCAGCGTTAGCAATGTGAAAAGAATGATGCCAAATCCTTTTATAATATTTCTCATGTTTTCAATATTCATTGTTCTATCGCTGCGTACCGGCAATACAAAGTTAAATGTAAAGTAATAAATCTGTACTGCTTATATAGAACTGGTCAGGGTGATAAAATATTTTGTAAATTAATCACATGGGAAAAATTGCATCGGAAAGAGTTAAGCTGAAGGCCAAACGGACCTTCATTAAAAAAGGCACCTGCTCGCGTACCTTCTTCTATATTCTGGACCGTGAATTCGGTCATCCCAGGGATGATGAGGAAAAGGCCATTGACCCATTGGCGGGAGGAATCCTGCAACAGGGATATCAATGCGGAATGCTCTGGGGAGCTTCCATGGCTGTAGGTGCAGAAGCGCTTCGAAAGATTGAGAATCCGGGTCAGGCCACTGGTTTAGCCATACTGGCCACTCAGCAACTTATGCTATCCTTTGTAAACAGGACAGAAAGCATTGAATGTGAAGATATCACCCAATGTGATTTCACCAATAAAAAAAGCTTCATTAAATATATGCTCAAAGGCAAATTTGTGAATTGCTTTAAGCTGGCCGGGAAATGGGCCCCGGAGGCTCTGGATGCTGCTTATGAGGGATTGGAACGGGACCAGAAAGATTTGCCTCAGCAGTCTCTGAGCTGCGCGTCTGAGGTGGTACGAAAAATGGGAGGGAGTGAAGAAGAAATGCTTATGGTTGCCGGATTTGCGGGTGGCCTTGGTTTGAGCGGTAGTGGTTGTGGAGCGCTGGCTGCTGCCGTTTGGAAGAATGCCTTAATCCACAACCGAAAAGAAACCGGGAAATCTGCTAACTATGATCCCAATACGGACCTTACACTTAAAGCCTTCTATGAGGAAACCGATTATGAAATGCAATGTGATAAGATCTGTGGACAGCGATTCAATTCGCTGGAAGAGCATACAGAATTCGTCAAAAAAGGTGGCTGCAAGAAACTGATTGGTGTTCTTGCGGATACTAGTTGATATCGGCCATCACTGTATACTGA
>QMPQ01000194.1 GCA_003648635.1 Bacteroidota bacterium
AAGGCCTATCCCATGGCTCTCTCCGAAACGCTAAAAATGAAATAGTCAGCTTAAGAGCATAGAGAAACGGGATGTGCAAACACGAGCACCAGTAGGTCGCTACAGGTACACCTTCAATAATTCTGCTTCCTGGACCAGCAGGTCTCGCTTATAACGAAGAAGCTGCTGCTGATTCCGAAAATAGAAATCGGAGCTATAGAAATATTCTGTAAGAGAGATTTCACCGTTTTCCATAGCAGAGCTCAGAAGCGAGAGACTATTGGCCGATCCCAGGGCCTCCTCCAGTTTATGCACACGCAAAATCAGTGTTTCCATCCTGTTTAGATTTTGCCTGATCTCCTTTTCCTGCTCATAGGTAACATGGTCCACTTTTGCTTCAGCTTGAGCTATTTCCGATTTTGCTTTTTTGACTGTATTGGCATTTTCCCATAAAGGAACAGAAATGCCAAGGCGGAATCCTCGGAATGCAACGTCGAGCACGGATTCAGAAAAGTATCCAGCCATGAGTTTTGGCAGGTGCTGACTTACAGCCAGGCTTTTCTCCTCTTCTTTCAATTGAAGACCCTGGTGATATAGCTGGGCGTAGGGTCCCTGCCGGTATGCATCGAGCAAGGTATCGGGGATCATCTGGACGGGTTGAGGAAAGTGGGTATCCAGAATCTCAACATGAGTCCCACCCGTGATCTCCAGCAGTGCTATCCGGTTATTCTCCAGGTGAGCGAGCACCTCCTCAAATTCACCTTCCAGGGATGCGACCATTAGTTTACTCTGACTCACTTCCAGAAGTCCGACTTCACCGGCCTCCATTTGCTGTTCCACATGGCTACGGATGGTTTCAGCCTGTTGTAGTCGTTCGGATAGCAAGGTACGGAGCTGGTTGAGATGGATTTGCTCTATCCAGAGCTGTCGGGCTTCAAGCAAAACCTCCTGTCGTGTAAGGACATATTCCAATTCGGCTCGTGAGCTATTGATCTTTTTCACTTTGGACCTATGTATATAGGCCGTGGGAAAATCCAATTGTTGGGTGATCCCGAAATCGATCCGGTTACCAATATCGGAGGGCTTTCCAAACAGGTATGCAAACTCCACCTCCGGGTCGGGAGGAGTATTTCCTGTGCCTGCTTCAAGGATAGATACATGGTAAGTCTCCCTGGCTACCTTCAGTTCCCTGTTTTGTTCCAGGACTAGTTTCATCAGGGTATCTGCTTGCTGCGCTTCAGCACCGGCAATCATTCCAAAAGTCAGACACAGGACAATGATTATTCGTGTTTTCATGCTTTTCTTTTTTCAATCATATAGTAAACAGCAGGGATCACAATCAGGTTGAGCAGGGTGGAAGTGACCAGTCCTCCCAGGATCACAATGGCCATGGGGCTTTGGATCTCATTCCCTGGCTTGTCCCCTCCCATGGCTAGTGGAATCAAGGCCAGGGCAGAGGCCAGGGCAGTCATCAGAATGGGATTGAGCCGGTCGGCTGATCCAAGGATAATGGTCTCTTTCAGTCCTTGTCCATCCTTGCGAAGCTGGATGTACCGCGATACCAGCAGGATCCCGTTCCGGGTGGCAATCCCAAACAGGGTTATAAATCCAATGATGGAGGGAATACTTACTACCCTGTTGGTGATCCAGATGGCCACCACGCCACCAATAAGGGCCAGGGGAAGGTTCAAGAGGATCACTCCGGCCATCTTCCCGCTTTTAAACTCCTGGAAGAGGATCACGAAGATGACCAGGATGGCTAGCAGAGAGGTGATCAACAGGGTAAGTGATGCATTCTGTGCGCTTTTGAATTGCCCCCCATATTGGATCCGGTATCCTTCCGGCAGCTCGATCTGACTCTCAATGGTCGATTGGATCTCAGAGACCACACTACCCAGGTCGCGTCCTGCTGTATTGGCCGAGATCACCAATTTTCTCTGAACATTTTCCCGGTTAATGGTATTGGGTCCGCTGGTAGAAACCACATCGGCCACATAGCTCAAGGGAATGTGGTTCCCATCGTAGGTATCGATCAGGGCATCTTCAATGGCCTCCTTACTGTTTCGATGTGATTCATTATACCTCACCACCAGGGGATAGTTGAGGTTTTCGTCATATACCTCTGCGTATTTTTCCCCGGCGATGGCGGTCTCTACAAATTGTGTCAGCTGATTCTGGGAGATTCCATAGCGGGCCAGCATCTCTCTGCGGGGACGAATCTGTATTTGTGGAACCTCCACCAGCTGTTCCACATTTAGATCCACCAGACCGGGAATGCTGGATATAGCTTCCTGGATCTGAGTGGCTGTCCTGTACATGGCTCCAAGGTCAGTTCCAAACAGCTTGATAGCAATGCTCGCCCTTGTACCGGAAAGCATATGGTCGATGCGATGACCCAGCGGCTGACCGATGTTGAGGTTGATCCCCTGAATGTAAGAAAGCCGCTCCCTCACATCCTCCATAAAGGCTTCGTGATCTCTTTCTCCCAGGGTGTAGGGGACATCGATTTCAGCCGAGTTGGTTCCCCCATGGCTATGCTCGTTTAGCTCTGCCCTTCCTGTTCTCCGGCACACATACTCAACCTCGGGGACCTCCATCAATTCTGAATCGATCTGCGCAATTAGACGATTACTTTCTTCCAGGGAAACTCCTGGAAAAGTCACAGCAGTAATGGTGAGCGTTCCTTCGTTGAATTCAGGGAGGAAAGAGTTTCCAAACCTGGAAAAGAGAATCAAAGCAAAGACCAGCAGCCCGGCAGCCAGAATCACCACCTGAAGCCTCCATTTAAGCAGTACAGGCAGCGCCTTAAGGTACCAGCTATTGAGGTGCTGTACCAGCCGGTTGCCTCCTCGTTCATCTTTTTCGAGCTGCCTCTTTCCGGTAAGCATATAACTGGAGAGCACCGGGGTAAGGGTAAGTGCAACAACCAGGGAGGCCACCAGTGACACAATGAAGGTGATGCCAAGTGGCTTTAGCATGCGACCCTCCATTCCTGCAAGGAAAAATAGCGGAATAAAAGAGACAATGATGATTAGGGTGGCTTGCACAATGGAAGAACGGATCTCCACGGAGGCCTGGTAGATCACCTGCAGCTTTCCCTGCTGCTTAGCTTTGGGTAGGCGGTGGTTCTGTTTCAGTCGTTTTAGCACATTTTCCACATCGATGATGGCATCGTCCACCAGCGCTCCAATAGCAATAGCCATACCACCAAGGGACATGGTATTGATGGTGAGTCCCAGCAACTTGAGAGTGATGAGTGATAACATCAGGGAAAGGGGAATCGCCACAAGGGAAATGATTGTTGTACGCACATTCAGCAAGAAAAGAAACAAGATAATGCTCACAAATAATCCACCCTCCAGCAATACCCGGAATACATTGGATACGGCCGTATTGATAAAATCAGCTTGACGGAAGATCTCGGAGTTAATCTGCACATCATCTGGCAGTGTGGATTGCAATTCAGCCAGGGCAGATTCCACCTCACTGGTAAGGGTCAGGGTATTTACATTGGGTTGTTTTAGGATGGTTAGGATTACCGCTGGTTCCATGTCCAGCCAGGCATCTCCAACACGATCGGGATGGCCGATCTTTACTTCGGCCACATCGGCAATCTTCACAGGTTTACCATTCCTGATCCTGATCACAGCAGAGCCAATATCGGCAGGATTGGTAGAGCGCCCGGTGGCACGGACGGCGTACTCCTGTCCATACTGGTTAATGATGCCCCCCGCTGCATTGCTGTTTGTATTTTTAGCAGTGCTTATCAAGTCCTCCAGGCTTATATCATGGTATTTCATCTTGTGGGGATCAACCAGTATCTGGTACTGCTTGGGTAAGCCCCCAATAACTACCACCTGGGACACGCCGGTAACGGACAGTAGCCTCTGTCGTACCTGTTTATCGGTGATGGTCCGCAGATCGAACATGGAAAGCGAATCTGAAGTGAGTGATACAAGCATCACCTCACCCATGACCGAGGTTTGGGGCGCAATAATAGGGGCTTCAATATGCTTGGGTAGAAGGGCAGCAATGGTAGGCAGCTTTTCACTGACGATCTGCCGAGCCCTGTATATGTCCGTATTCCAGTCAAACTCCACCCAGACAATGGAGAAGCCATAGGAAGAGCTGGAGCGTACCCGCCTCACATCGGTGGCCCCATTGAGAGAAGATTCAATGGGAAAAGTAACAAGGGCCTCCACCTCTTCGGCAGCCATTCCATGGGCATCGGTCAGCACCACCACAGTGGGAGCTGTCAGGTCGGGAAATACATCAATTTCCATATCCCTGGCTGTAAACAATCCTGCAATCACCAGCATCAGTGACAGGAAGATGATCAGCATCCTGTTATCCAGGGAGTATTGTATGATTTTGTTCAGCATCTCTTTTTCTTTTAATGGGAATGTCCGTCTCCAACAACACCAGTAGCCATGGAGGCTGCCTTAACCAGCATCACTCCCCGGGTGACCACCCGCTCTCCAGCATACAGTCCACCCGTGATCTCCACAAATAAACCATCATTCTCGCCAGTTGTAACAAATCTCTTGGTATAGCTTTCCCCGCTAAGCTGGACGTACAGATAGTGTCCTCCCTGCTCTTCTGCCAGGGCAATAACTGGAACGGCCAGTATATCACCTTTCTCTTTCGCCTGCAGGTAGACTTCAGCAAAAGCACCCTCAAGCAGGTGGCCATCATTTTCCAGCTTAAAAATAACAGGCAAATAGTGGTCGTTTTCAGCCACCGAAACACCTGAAGCAAGAAGCCTTCCATTCATCTCCTCTACGGTAAAGACCCGATCAGTATAGGCGGGTCTGAAATGGGCGCTTTGAATCTCATTGAGCTGACCATAGTACTGCTGCGGCAGGTCGGCCCTCAGCATCAGGGTAAGGTTGGTGGAGAGTGTGGCCAGTAATTTACCGGGTTCAGTATACTCCCCATCCGATGCAAGCAGTTCATGAATGGTTCCAGATACAGGAGCACTTACCTTGACGCCACCTTCAGATATATTGGCTGCCAGACTATAATAGCGTAGACTGTCTTCTGCAAAGGTGGATCTGGACTCCTGGAATTGCCGTTCAGAAATGGACTCCTGTTTGTATAATACACTGTGTCGATTGTATTCACTGCGGCTCCTCTCCAGCCTGTTTTTGGCTTCCTCATAACGTAGTTTTACATTGTCTTCCACCAGGGTTTCTGAACTTAGGGTGAAAAGTAGTTGACCCTTCTTTACCGCAGAGCCCTGGACCAGGAGGGGGTCGGTAAACCTGACAATTCCCTGGCTGCTGGCTGTGACGTTTTTCTTCTTCCCGGGCATGGCTGTGATCTCTCCGCTTGTAACTATTACAGCATGGAATGGAGCAGGGCCGATCTGCGAAACCATGAAATCTGATTTCCAGGCCTGCTCTTTCAGAAACTCAATCTCACCGATTGCAGCAGCCTCATGTGAATGGCCGTCAGCCTCTGTTTCAGCGGCATGAATGTCATTGTGGTCCTTATAAACATGTACGTGTTCCTCCACTTCCTGGCTTACAGATCCATTCTGAAAGATGAATTCAGCGTGAAAGGCACCCTCTTTTTTTGGGGTAAAAGGAACATGGAAGATTCCAGGCCTTGAAGGTTCCCCAGAAGTGACCGAAACTCCGTCGATAAGGATACTTACGTGGCCCGTGGAACAAGCCTTGTAGGTGGCCAGTTCGGTGAGGTGGACCAGGAATTCTGTCTCCTCACCAGCCTCCAGGGGCAGATGTTCGATAAAGAATTCGTAGAGATCACTGTACAGGGTATACTGTATGGCTTCGTCGGCATGTTGGGAACTCACTGGCTCAACGGAACCTTCACGGAGATTGTTGCTGCAGGCAGTGCTAAGCACCAGGAACGAAATAATAATGACTTTATTCATGATTGGAGTATTTAATATATAGGCAATGCGGTGCATGGATAACACACCGTTTACTACATCTGAAAGAGATGGCTTAAGTTAGACGAAAGCAGGAGGTCCCCGGAGGGCCCGGGTCCCAATATCCGTATAAGAACTACAGGGTAGTTTAAGAATAATGTACTGACTTGAAACAAGATCTAAGGGAAGCTCAGGAACAATGGTCTGGCTGGAAACCAGCATGATCTGCACCTGGCTACTCCAGGGTTTGACTACAGGAGAGTTGTATTTTTCAAATACGACACCATTAAAAGCATGACAATGGGTGGGATGCTCATTTGCTTTTGCATCACTGTCATGATCGTGCCCGTGTTGATCTCCGTGTTCGATTGGACAATCGGTGGAAATGGGATTATTCAAGACTTCAGAATGGTGATGATGCGGTACCAGATTGTGTCCCAGGAATACTGAGAAACAGACTAAAAGCAGACCGGCTATGTACCTTTTGATGTTCATTCGACAAGCACTTGGGCAACAAAAATAGTGAATTCTTTGGAAATCAGGCAATTTCCCCGACAAGTGATTTCATTTTAGCCAGTCCGCGCTCTGCCACAAGATTTGGATCTTCCTCCCAGTAGCTTCGGTTGAAAAGCTCTAATGAAAGCACTTTCTCACCTCCCATGTTATTCAGATCGGTCAGAATCTGACTCATGGGAGCTGCCCCATCGCCCGGGTATATACGATCGGCGTCATCCTGCTGTACCCTCGGCTTGTTTTCAGGAAAGTCGTTCATATGAAAGATATCGATTAGACTTCCATTTAGCATTTTCAAGGTATCGAATCCCGTACCTCCCCGGAACATATGGTATACATCGGGCAGGATTTTCACATCAGGATCATCTGCCACTGCGGTAATCATCAGGACCTGTCCCATGTGCCAGAGTACGGGTGAGGATCCCCAGAATTCCAGTTGGGGCATTACCCCTGTAAGCCTGCCCAGGTCAAGCAGTATTTTATATTTCTCTCCTACCGCAAAAAGGTCCAGAGCTGTGTCGACAGGGACCCCGGCAGGGGGAGCTGCAATCCGGCGGCAACCAATCCCGGCCAACATTTGCATTTCCTTTTCCATCTGGACAAATCCGGCTTCTCCAGCAGTCATCCAGGGGGCAAACCCAATGGCGCTTTCAACTTGTAAGCCATGGTCCTC
>QMPQ01000195.1 GCA_003648635.1 Bacteroidota bacterium
AGGAGTTGCTGCTACACGAAAGACATGCTACACTAGCAATTCCAGCGTAAACAGCCACTCTGAAATGCCTAAACCATCTACTGCTTCTGTTCATCTGCTTTCTCATTCTTCTGTAACGGTAAGTATCTGGTTTACCTCAAGATTATCCAGGCGCTGTATCTTGCCAGAGGGCCATTTGATTTCCACAAATTCAACTGCTTCTGCTTTACCAATACCAAAGTGCATCCTGTGATCGTTCTGAGAGAGGTAACCGGTGGTGCTGCGTCTGATGCCCACCTGCTCCTTTTCTCCAGCTGAAATTTTTACCAGCGCACCAATGGCATCACGATTGCTTTTAGTTCCCACCAGGTTAAAGGTTATCCAGTTGTTCTCATTGCCCCTGTTGTTCCGTAGGAAAGAGCCCTGATTGTCCAGGTTTACTATATAGCCATCCAGGTCGCCATCATTATCATAATCTCCAAAGCAAGCACCACGACCCACATTTTCTTCCTGGAAGTATGCTCCCAGTTCCACGGAAATATCTACAAACTTTTCTCCATCCACATTCTTAAAAATCTGATCTTCCTGGCCATAGAGATGTTTCAACTCACCATTCACCTTAAACAGGTCCACAAGTCCGTCGTTGTCAAAATCGATAAAAGAGGAGGACCAACCCACATGCTGTGCTGCTGCCATAGAGATGCCGGAGGGATAGGCCATATCCCTGAATACACCGCCACCCTGGTTCTGGTAGAGCGAGCAGTAGGTATCGTCGGACATAAAGACATCGATCAAACCGTCTCCATTGTAATCGGCAAAGTCCACTGACATACTTATGGTGGCCTCTCCGGCCTGGTTAAAGGCCATTCCTGTCTTTGTTCCATGATCCACAAAGCCTTTCCCTTCAAGGTTGTGGTAGATATTGTTGACCATATGGTCGTTGGCTACAAAAATATCCACCCAGCCATCGCCATCAAAGTCAGCAGCTCCAATACCCATGGCCCTGCCATCGGGATTGGAAATACCCATGGCCTCGGTTACATCTTCAAAGTTGTTATCGCCCAGATTGTGATAAAGGCGATCCAGCTGACCATCATAGGCCATAGGGCCCGGAAAGCCATCCGGTGCATAGAAGTAGCCATACTCTGGATCATATTTGATATAGTTGCCCACATAGAGATCTAGTAGTCCGTCGTTGTCATAATCGAACCAGACAGCTCCCACGCTACACTCATCTCCTGCTATTCCAGCCTTCTCACTAATATCGGTAAATGTTCCGTTGCCATTGTTCAGGTAGAGTACATTGGGTCCGTAGTTGGTGATAAAGATTTCGGGATATCCGTCGTTGTTAATATCGCCCACAGTCATTCCCATACCATACCCTGTGTCGCCCACACCGGCTTTTTTTGTTACATCTTCAAAAGTACCATCCTGCTTGTTTCTGAAAAGCTGGTTGGTGTGTGTTTCATCTGAATGCTCTCCTTCGCTTAGCCCTTCGGTATAAGATCCGTTGCTCATATACAGATCAATAAATCCGTCCTGGTCATAATCCAGGAAAACGGCTCCGCCACCAACGGTCTCCACCAGATTGTCCATATGGTGATCCCCAATGGTATGCTTAAAAATAATTCCGTTATCGGGAGAGATCTTTTGAATGAAATCGCCATTATCCTCTGGAACCGAGGTGGGAAGCTGTTGCGATTCTGTATTTTTATTGTTTGGCGACTTGCAGGCTGTCATATACAGGATAAAAACAGATGCAATTGCCAGGGGTATAAGTTTCATAGCAGTAGGTTCAGTTTCGGGGCATAAATATAGTAAAGAAGTATTCTAAATAGTCCAGATATATTGAAAAACATGGAGCATTTTAACCTAATTTAACAGAAGTATAGGGTCATTCAACAATCCCGTATCCCTGGCGGAAAGTGATGTAACGATCCGGGCTTGGTCCTGAATAGACCTCCCGGGTCCCGTCTGACCAGTTGATCTCCAGGCGATCGATCTCTGGATTATCCCCCAGGCCTATATGCAATCTGGGATCGTTATTGGTAAGATAGGTGGTGGCCCACTGGTTGATAAATACAGACTTTTTTTCTCCCTGGTGGACCACAACAGTAGCACCTATGGCAGCTGCAGGCCCGTCCTCCCCTTCAAGGCTCAGACCGATCCAGTGATTATCATTGCTACAGTTGTTCCTGAGAAGCACCGCATTGGCTTTCAGATCTACATGCGATATAATGATATCCAGATCCCCATCGTTGTCATAATCCCAGATGGCTGCGGAACGTCCTGAGCGTTTCTCAGAGAAGTAGGGGCTGTCTGCTTTACCTATATCGGTAAAATTACCCTTCCCATCGTTCTCCATAAGCAGCGGGTACTGAAGGATCAACTCTTCGCCGTTTCCGTTGGCAGAGAAGAGATCGGGATCTCCGTCGTTATCATAATCAAAAAGGGCTGAGGCCCATTGCCCCTTTCCTGCAAAGGCAGCAGAAACTCCGCTCTGTTCGGTAATATCTTCAAAGGTACCATTCCCCAAATTGCGGTAGAGTGCACCATACCTCAGATCGGGCACCAGCAGGTCGATAAGTCCGTCCCCGTCCACATCACCAATAGCTCCGTGCATGGAGCCGGTGGTTTGTCCGTGGCTGTTTACCGCGACACCTATCTCCACGCCCACCTCAGAAAAGCGATCCCCTTCATTGCGGAACATAAAATTGGCCTGGTGGTCATTACCCTGGAACATATCCAGGTCACCATCCTGGTCGTAATCAAATATGGTAAGTCCCATGCACTTTGAATCTGGATAGAGTAGTTCGAGTTCGGCGGTGACCTCCTTAAAGGAGCCATCGGGCTCCTGCATATACATCAAAGAGGCCTGACCTGCGTATTCCGATGGGTGTGGCATCAGCTCCGGATTGGTGGGGGAGACATATTCCGGGTCAAAGGCGAGAAAATTGCCTACAAAAGCATCCAGCCTTCCATCCTGGTTGTAGTCCCAGAAAGAGACGCCCACGCTCCACTTCTTATATGCATTCAGACTATCGGGCCCAACCAGGCCCAGTTGATCAGCGATATCGGTGAAGGTACCATCACCATTGTTCCTGTAGAAAATATTAGGACCATAATTGAGCAGATATAAGTCCTGATCCCCATCCCTGTCAATATCGATTGGGCCGGCGGCCATGCTCCAGTGCCTGTCGTCCACTCCTGCCTGCACAGCCAGCTCTTTAAAGGTCCCGTCACCCTGGTTGTGGTATAGTCTGTTGGGTGTATCAGCAAAGACTTTCCCTTCTTCATCTGAGATTCCTTCCAGCCATGTTCCGTTCATCATATAGAGATCCATCCATCCATCCCCATCGTAGTCAAAGACGGCAATACCAGAGCCACTACTCTCCAGGATATTTTTGTAAGTATAATCACCAAAATTGTACATGAAATCAATTCCGGCCTCGGACGTAAGCTCTGTAAAATGGGGTTTATCTTGCTTACAAGAACTTAGAATAGACAGACTGATGGCAAACAGGATAAAGAGAGCTGTACCGTATTTCAGATTCATATTCTTAATGTTTGCGCAAATATAATCAAATGAATCAATCAGGAATATCAGCCCCATTTTTGCTATATTAGCCTCGACTAAACACAATCTTTATGAGCAAAGAAGAATCGGCCCGGAAAGTTGAGCTTCAGATAAATGAGCTTGAAGATATGCTTGGCAGGGTTCCCGGATGGATCACCCGGAACGGCATGATTCTCTTTGTTATTCTTTTTGCTCTTTTGCTGTTTGGAAGCTGGGTATACAGATACCCGGATAAAAAAAATGCCAGGATTGTGGTTACTTCTGTAAATCCGCCTGCTGATCTCAAGGCACGAACAAGTGGGAAAATCACAAGATTATTTGTGGTTAATAATGAGCAGGTCAATACGGGTGATGTGCTTGCAATGATTGAAAATCCTGCTGCCTATGACGATGTGGTTCAGTTAAAACAGAGCCTTGAGTTTCTGGACTCCTTATCCATTGATGAGGTCACGGAGGATATGACGGAGTTAAACAACGTGAAATTGGGAACCATACAATCTCAGTATTCTATTTTTCTTAAGGTGTATCGGGATTATATGGAATTTAAACGAATTGATTCTCACCAGCGCAGAATTGAGACTTCCAGAACCGAACTGAGAAGACAGCGTGAATTTACCACAAGCCTTACGGAAAGGGCATCCACACAGGAAGAAGCATATAACCTGGCTCAACGCCAGAACAATCGTGATGGAACACTTTATGAGGAGGGTGTAATATCTCAGGCAGATCTGGAGGAGTCGTATTCTGAGATGCTTGCAGAGCGCAATAAGCGGCAGGAGATTATCAGCCAGCTGGCAGAAAATAATATAAGTATTGCCCGGACCGAGAACCAGATTGTGGAACTTGAGTTAAGGCAGCAGGAGGAGCAATCCGGGATGATAAACACCCTGGAGGAGTCCTATAACAACCTGAAAGCATCCATTACTTCCTGGGAACAGACCTACCTGCTGGTGGCGCCGGTTGATGGCTCGGTCACTTTTACCACCTACTGGAGCGAAAACCAGAATGTGCAACTGGGAGAGAAGGTGCTGACAATTATTCCTGCCAAATCGGGTTCCATGATCGGCAAGATCAGTCTTCCCCTTGCGGGTGCAGGAGAGGTACATGAGGGTGACCAGGTCTTTATCCAGTTCGATAATTTCCCACACCTGAACTACGGTATGGTCAAAGGCTATGTAAAAAATATCTCCGAAGTATCGGATGACGATTTCTATACTGTTGAGGTTGAGTTGCCCAACGGCCTTCTTTCCTTTTACGATATTGAGATTCCCTTTAGTCAGAATATGCAGGGCAATGCAGAGATTCTGACCGATAAGAAGCGCTTGCTCACCAGGGTACTTAATCCAATCAGATCTGCTATTTCCAAACAGGTAGAAATGTGATCACAAGGAACAGATTACTCGGAATAATGGTACTCCTGGCCGGTTTAACAGCCGGCTATTTTGCGTCCCGTGGTGCTAATGCACTCCATGAAAGATTGCTTTCAAATCTTCCTGTTTTTTACAACGAGCAGGACATTCCTGATCCATCCACAACAAACCTTAGTACCATTTATGTGCATTCAAAAGAGCACTTCAAAGAGGTGCTGATCCAGGGTTCGAATGCAATCAGGGAAGCTGCACGCCGGAGAAACCTGTTGATACAGGCACGCGATCGGGTTACCGATAACCACGCGGCCTATGAGCATTTGATTCTGCAATCTGAAAGAACGGTGGATCTTCTCAGGCTACAGGATTATTACGGCCAGTTTTATATGCACTACTATCGATGGCTTGATTCCGGTGATGCTCAAAGTGCTGTGCAATATAAGCTGTCACTTGGACAGTTTAAGGCTACGCTGGATTATGTCATGGAAAAGCATCAAGAGGATCCTGCATTATCGCCCGGGGAAGTAGAAGAATTGCGCTTAGCCATTCGGATCGTGGAGCAGAGCAACCGGACCATGCGTTGGGCGAGGGTTGTGGTAGTTGTTTTGCTCTTTCTACTGTTAATGGGAATTCCCGGCTTGATCAGGGACAATGGATATAAACGCTTTGCAGCTACCCTCTACTTCGATTCCGTGTTCAGACCCAATCTTATTTCTGATTTAAACAGGTGGCATAGCATGCAGCGGATGGCCCCGGCACTTCTGCTACTCTACCTGTTTAGCCTGGTAATATGCTCCTCGTTTATTTCCTGGAAGATTCCCCTGTTATTCGGGGCCCTGGGATTGATACCTGTAATCGTGCTTACAGCTATGTCGGATAAGAAACAAAAATTGTCCGCTTTGCTCATCTCCTTTATGTCACCAATGATGCTTGTGCTTATCCTTGTGATTGGGATCGTTGCTGTACGCGGGCCCAACTTTTTCTGGTACCAGATCTGGGGGGCAGAGGTATTCAGGGGACTCTTTTTCTCCCTTCTTTTCATGCTTATTTTTCGCAAATTGCACGTGTATATGATACTGGTCCGAAAATGGAGCAACAGAACCAAGAGCGCTTCGGCAGCAATGGTTTGGGGGGCATTTGGAATGCAGATTCTGTTGGCGGGGACCCTGTTCTACTGGTTCGGGCCAAAAGAAAGCATGGTCGCTCTGAACGGGGAGGTGCTTTTTTTGCCTGAAGAATTTCTCGGATCGCCCGCAACCTTGCTAAGCATATTGATGATAATCACAGGAATTGTGACTGCTGGTGCTCTTTTAGTCTACTTTTTGAACAGGAAGCGGGAGCATGAATCCCCCAGGTCTGCTTAAACTTGATTTTACCAGCTTTCTTTCCTATTATACATATGTTTTATAACTTGCGGATTCAATTTTTGATGCACCTAATTTTCCTCAATAATGTCCCGAATTCGTAACGGAATCTATATCGGCATTCCAATGCTGTTAATGACAGCCATCGTGATAATTGTTTTTATTCCATTTGACAGAAATTCTTCTCAGGATCAGATTGTTCAGATTAGCACTGTGGAATTGGGAAAAGTAGTACGATCCTTTTCAGGTGAAGGCATTGTGGAGCCACAGAGCGAAGTGCTTATTCTCAGCCCCGCTTCAAGTATCATCAAAGAGATATTAGAGGAGGTGGGCAGCCACGTGAACGAAGGAGAACCCATCATTATCCTGGATCCTTCTCCTGTTCAATCCCAGATCGAAAATATCCAGGATCAACTGGAAATGAAGCAAAATTCTCTAAGGAAGAACAAGCTTAATGCCCGGAGCACCAAGGTAGACCTGGACTACAATGTACAGGTGAAGAAACTTAGGATAGCATCTTTGAAATCGGAACTGGAAGATCAGGAGCAATTGCTTGAGGTAGGTGGGATCTCCCCGGCAAAATTTGAAAAAACCAAACAGGAACTGGAACTTGCCGAGAAGGATCTTATAATGCTCAAGGAGAAAAACTCCATCAATTTGCAACAACTGGAGGCTGATGAAGAGGGGCTGAGACTCCAGATCGAAATGCAAGAAAAGGAACTTGCAGTCAAAGAGGAAGCATTGAGTAAAATGA
>QMPQ01000196.1 GCA_003648635.1 Bacteroidota bacterium
CTATCAACATCAAGTAGATATTATAACAACAGAGATTTTGGGAGAGGCTAAAATTCCCAAAGCACTGTTTGATCTTCCTGATGGTTCTCCTGTAAAAATTGACAGCGACTATTTTGGCTCTCCTCGGACCAAGGCGAGAAATAACGCGGGTCCGTTTTCAGCCTTAAATAAGGGGAAAGTGGTATTGGGAGTCTGGTAATCCAAATACTTGCAACAGGCTGTTGTTCTTAAGGATAACGATCAAGCTCACTTGTCTGATGGAAAAGCTGCGAGTGGTCCATAATGCTGATAATTCTCTCATCCAAAGTCCATAATAAATGGCCTCCTTTTTTTGCTGAATTTATTATAACAGTATCAATAAGGCCGATCTTCAACTCTTGAGAATTATTTTGAAAAGGAAAAGAAGACGCTTCAAACATTGAATCCGCACTAAATTCTATTCTCGGAAGTATTTGCCAAAATGTCTTGATAACACTCTTCTCTTGGGCCGTAATAACACCAAACATCAGCTCCGAAAACACCGGTTCTACAGTTATCACTTTTTGTTCGGCCAATAAAGTGGAAACCTGGCTCGAAAAAGGCTCATTTTGTCGAAAAAATTCTATCCATACCGATGTATCAATTAGAATCATAATCAAATCTAAAAACTTCGTATCTCATCAGTTGAGAAAGTATCCCTGAAACACAATGGATTCCTGGCCAATTCCTCATTCAAACTCTTAATCCGTTTTACATATAACCACTCTTTGAGAGCCATAATAATACTATCCGTAATATTCTGGCCTCCAGAATACTTCTGAACATCATCCACAATTTCATCTGGTATATTGGCAGTTACCTTCATTTCTCAAATCAATATTTTGCCCCCCCTGATCCATATGACGGTTCGACCCATACGACGGTGCGATCCATACGACGGTGCGATCCATACGACGGTGCGATCCATACGATGATACGATCCATACGATGATACGATCAATACGATGATACGATCAATACGATGATACGATCAATACGATGATACGATCAATACGATGATCTTATCTCACTAAATGACCACAATAAAATCAGGACTTAAAAGACCTCTCTTTAGACTTTATGTGATCCAAACAAGATTATCGTAAGAATTTACTTGTAAAGCGGCCCATAGGCTTCACAGGCCCGGTAATCCGCTCCCTCTTTGTCCATGCCAAAGGCTGACCAGGAGCTGGGCCTGAAGATTTGTTCCTCGTGTACATTATGCATGCAGACTGGTATGCGGAGCATGGCTGCTAAAGCCATCAGCCGTGAACCCAGGTGACCATAGGAGAAAGCTCCATGGTTGGCACCCCAGTTGGCCATGACCGAATAGACGTCCCTGAAATTTCCTTTTCCGGTAAGACGTGGTACAAACCAGGTGGTGGGCCAGGTGGGATTGGTACGTTCCGTAAGGGTATGATGCACCTCCTCTGGAAGATCGATGGTATAGCCCTCTGCAATCTGCAGGGCTGGACCCAGTCCTTTGATAATATTGATCCGGCTCATGGTTATGGGCATACCACCCTTTGTATTGAAGGTGGATGAGAAGCCGCCTCCCCGGAAATAACCTAGATCAGCTGCTCCCCAGGTGGTGCTATCAAGGCACTTCTGTGCCTCCTCCTTGCTAATCTCATACCAGGGTTTCATAGCTGGTTTGCCGTCGATTGCCTGTTCGCCAGATCCATCCAATGCCGAGGGACCAGAGTTGATCAGGTGGATAAATCCATCTTTGGCATCACCGCTCAATTCAAAACCAGTTACCCGCTTCACAGCCTCGGGACTCCAATAGGTACGTACATCACTAAATACCTGGGCCGCGCCGGTGAGCAGGTGACCAAACAACATGGAGACACCATTTAGACTATCATTCTCAGTGGCCAGCATATATGGTTGACGAATTCCATTCCAGTCAAAGGAAGAACAGAGCATGGCTTCCATAAAGTCCCCATTGGGGAAATGATCGGTCCATTGACGTTGTCCCTGGAAACCAGCTGCGATGGCATTGTGCCCCATGGCCTCCTCTCCAAAGCCCAGTTCCTTCAGTTCAGGGTTCCCTACCATCAGGTCGCGTCCGATCAGTGCCATTTTGGCCACAAATTCCCACTCCTCTGCTTTCTTTTCGGGTGACTTCTGCACTTCTACCGGATTGTAATCTTTACCCTCCTTACAGTTCGTCTTTATCCAGTCCCGGGCTACTTTCAGCTCTTTTGGATCAAATATACCCTCCTCTATTCTCCTGGTAAACTCTGACATATCCACATATTCGCAACGCATTCCCAGGTACTCTTCAAAGAAATCTGCATCCACAATGGAACCTGCGATCCCCATGGATACGCTACCCATGGAGAGATAGGATTTTCCCTTCATGGTAGCCACGGCCAGACCTGCCTGAACAAAGGTGAGGATCTTTTCCTTCACATCTTCCGGAACGGAAGTATCGTCTGAGTCCTGCACATCCTTTCCATAGATACCAAAGGCAGGAAGTCCTTTCTGATTATGACCTGCAAGGGCCGCAGCCAGGTATACGGCTCCCGGACGTTCTGTTCCATTAAATCCCCAGATGGCCTTTGGAAGCATAGGATCCATATCGATGGTTTCGCTTCCATAACACCAGCAGGGCGTTACAGTCAGACTTACTCCCACTCCTGCACGGGCAAATTTATCTGCAGAGGCAGCAGCCTCAGCCACTCCACCGATACAGGTATCAGCAATTACGCATTCCACCTTTGAACCATCCGCATGTAGGAGATTCGATTCAATTAATGCTGCAGCACTGCGAGCCATCTTCATGGTCTGCTCTTCAAGCGATTCCCTTACACCTTTCTGACGTCCGTCGATGGTTGGTCTGATCCCCACTTTTGGGGCCTGTCCGATTAATCTTCCTTTACTCATGGTGATCTTATGTTTTTAGTTTTAAGTACAAGCTGTATCGATCAAGAATCCCGGAAATATCTCCTCCAGGTATATATTCTTTCACCTGGCAGAAACTCTTCACCAGCTTCCTGCCCGCCTGGAGGTCCTTTATCCTTCCCATGGCAATCCCCTGTATAATGATATTTCCCATGGCTGCTCCTTCAACCGGACCTGATATAACCTCCCGTTCACAGATGCTTGCAATACGCTGGCAGAGATAGTCAGACTGACTTCCTCCACCCACCAGGTGCAACACTTCAATGGAATTCTGAGATAGTTTTTCCAGTTGCTCAATATGGTATCTGAATGAGAAACATAGACTGTCGTAGGCGCAACGGATATAGTCCTTGAAACGTACAGGTAGTGGCTGCCTGGTTTTTTCGAAGTATCTGTCAAAGGCCTCCTTCATATTCTCCGGATTATAGAATCCGGGATCGTCCGGATCAATGACCTGGCTGGTTTCCCCAGAACCCTGCACCATCTCTTCCATCTGCGAAAAAGAAATGTCCGCTGCCAGCTGCTTCTTCAATCCCTGCAGCAGCCATAGACCTACAATATTTTTTAAAGAGCGGTAGCTGTTCCCATAGCCTCTTTCGTTGGTAAATCCCAGCTTCAAGGCTTCCTCGCTGATCAGCGGCCGGGTCGACTCTACTCCCACAATGCACCAGGTGCCGGCTGAAATATAGGTGAAATTGGGATTTTCCACAGGAAGAGCAGCCACTACACAGGCTGTGTCGTGACCACATACCGCCACACACTCTATCCGTTTTTCCCCGGTCTCCGGCAACAGAAGCGGGCCCAGTATGGTGCCCGGCTGAACCACCTTACCCAGTTTATCCACGTCCAGGTCCAGTTTCTCCAGAATCATTTCATCCCATTCACCACCCTCCACAGCAAGCATCTGCGAAGTAGAGGCAATGGTCAGTTCATTAACCATTCTTCCCGAAAGCAGGTAGTTGATGTAGCAGGGAACAAACAAGATCTTTGATGTCCTCTGTAGTGCTTTGCTGTCTTTGGCTGAGAGCAGCTGAAAGAGGGTGTTAAAAATGTAGAAATTGATCCCGGTACGAGAGAAGGTTTCCTGCTTAGGCATTATCTTCTTCCATTTTTCCTGCATCCCTTCGGTGCGCTTATCTCTGTATGCAACAGGAGTTTCCACTAAATCGCCATTCCGATCCAGCAAAACAAAATCCACCCCCCAGGTATCTACTCCCACGCTTTCAGGAACTAGTTCTGATACCTCGATTGCCTTTGAAATCCCTGAGACGATCTCCCGGGAAATATAATCCATATCCCAAGTGTCGCGACCATCCTGTACCCTGATCTCATTGTCGAATCTGTGTATCTCCTCCAGGGAGAAAGCATTGTCACGAAGTGTGGCAAGCATCACCCGGATACTTCCTGCTCCCATATCCACAGCAATGGAACAAAAATCCCCTTCCCTCTTTTCCATACCTGATTTCAGATTACCCTGCAATATAGAGTAGAGTTGGAAAGCGTTCAATGGAAAAAATACTTAGATTTGTGTACAAATCAAACATTCTCTTTGTGTTCAGATTTCAGAAAATCCCCCCTGAAGGGGATCCGTCCAGCAGAATTCAAGAATTCCAGGAAGTACTCCCAAGGCTTTTATGCTGTAGATATTGGTGGATGGCAGAATGGAAAAGCCAGCAAATGGCCTTTCCTTTTTGGAGACTTTACTGGAACAGGTCGGGACAGGCCAAGGTTGTGTACAATAAAACGATTTACCTGGAACCAGACAAGATCCTTTTAATCCCGCCAAACACTCCTTTTGCATCGGATATTGAAGAGACTACAGTGGCTGCCGATCAGCCATATTCCCTTAGGGGAGGACGTGTTGAAAATAGAGAGATGGAAGAGGAGATGACCCTCAAGGGAATAGTCCTTCATCTGTTTGTGCATTTCACCCTTGGTTACCCTTTTGATACCATCTCACCGGATATATTTGTATTTGACATGAAGCCCAGCCAGGAGCTCTTGATCAACTCCATTACCCGACAGCAAATGGAGGGTCAGGTAAAATTTAACCAGGGCGGGAGTCTTGAGTTATACTCTCTTCTCTTTTCACTACTGCACCTGTTGCCTTCCAATGTCTGGAAAAACAGGAATCTGGATAGAAGGATAATCAATGGTATCAGGTACATGGAACAAAATATCCGTAAAATACTGATTTCCAATCAAACTTTATCGCAAGAGGGAGGGATGTCGGTAAATGCCTATGCTAGACTCTTTAAAGACCAAACTGGTTTATCACCCAGAAGGTACCTCTCCAGGATGCGTGTTGAGAAAGCATGCAATCTCTTGCACCATAGCGAATTAACCATTGAACAGATTGCTGCTGCCTGCGGCTTCACAGACCGCTACTACTTCACCAGGGTCTTTACACAGACCATGCTAACCTCACCTGGAGCATACAGGAAGAACAGCGTGTTGGGGAGTTGAATACTTTTAAATATTTTGTACATTGTAGGAATCAGTAGTCAGCTTATATGCAAGAATCACAAGTACATACCCATTCCCCACTTCTAAAAAGATCACACACTTTTTTCAAAAGGGGCACTCTTTATCTGGCTATTGTTCCAGGGATATTAATCTGGATGATATTCGTTTCATTCTGTATCACATCAACTGGTGGGAGTATGGTTCCAAAAAAAGATAATTTCAAATATGACCTGGCTTACCCGGTTGACAAGTATAAATTGCCCTCATACCTGGAGGAGATTTCAGGATTATCCTATTATGGCAAAGGAAAGATTGCCTGTGTTCAGGATGAAAAAGGCTATATCTATATTTTAAGCCTGGAAAAAGAAAAGATCATTGACAAATATAAATTTGGGGATGATGCTGATTACGAGGATATTACCGTAGTAGGTAAAACAGCCTATATCTTAAGAAACAATGGATCTGTATACCGTATAAAAGATTTCAAGAAAAAGTATCGAAAGGTAAAGAAGTATACAACTGAATTAAAGGAAAAAAACGATACGGAGGGTATGGCATATGATCCCGACTCCAATGCCCTGCTGATCGCATGCAAAGGGTCCCCTTCCATTGCAAAGGAGAATTCCTATGAGGGCTCCAGAGCTATTTATAAGTTTGATCTTGAGAAGAAGAAGCTCGTGACCACCCCCCATTTCCTCATTGATCTGAATCGGCTCGATAGCTATATTGATCGGGGCATATTTACCAGGCTTTCGGTACGGGTTGCAAAAAGATTGCGTCTTACAGAAAGTGAAACCAGTTTCAAACCGTCCGGGATTGCCATTCATCCCATTGATGGTGAAATCTATATTATTTCAAGTGTAGGAAAGCTGCTTATTATTCTTAACAGAGAGGGAAAAGTAAAGGATGTAAAGGAATTGGACCCGAAAATATTTCTGCAACCAGAGGGAATATGCTTTTCGTCCAGGGGTGATATGTTTATTTCAAGTGAGGGGCAGGGTAAAAAGGGCTATATTCTAAAATTCAATGAAAAAAAATGAACCATAAATCAAGAAAAACTACATTGAAGATATTGCACACATTCAATTAAACAAAGGAATCCAAACCTTCAATATACATACTGTTGAAATTGGATCGATGAATTATGATTTCATATATTTCAAACTGGTCGGATAAGTCTGAAGCGGAGGACATGGCGAAGGAGATGAAGAGAATCATACAAGCCACTGGAAGCGACACCGTCCAGGCGCTACCGGGGTTTATGAGATGGAGATCAGTTAAAGCTTGCGTCTATCCCTCTTTTAATAGCAGCTCTTCAGCCTCCACCGACCACAATCCGTCGTGGTGGTCACAAATATCAGCCAGATCTATGAAAAGAGGATTCTCTTCACCCAGTTTCCTGAAATCTGTGATGGCAGCCAACGGCATTTCCAGGTGTGTATATATCAGTTTCTTCCCCCCCGGGATATTGGGCAAGTTCAGAGTGGCCTCCGGCACTGCATCCAGCCCCCCGATATGGGTGATCAATCCCGATGTATCCATCCCCTTCTCCATCAAAGCCAATGACTCTTTGATATCATCTGTATTTCCCCCGCTGGTTCCCACAATATGGGTAAAAGCGTAGTGAACA
>QMPQ01000197.1 GCA_003648635.1 Bacteroidota bacterium
AAATAGGGCAATGAAGGAAACAATCACAACTAAATGGCTTAGCGACCTGGCTTTTGAAGCTGAAGTGGATGGACATAAGATTTATATGGATTCCTCTATGGAACATGGAGGGAAGAATACAGGGCCAAGACCTAAACCCCTGATGATGATTGCACTGGCGGGCTGCACAGGTATGGATGTGGCGGCCATCCTTAAGAAAATGAAGGTAAATTTTGAGGAATTCTCAGTAGAAGTTGAGGGTGATATTACTGAAGATCACCCCAAGCGATTTGAAGAGATGAAGGTCATATACAGGCTTAAAGGAAAAGACATTAACCGTAAAAACGTAGAGAAAGCCGTGAACCTATCCGCAACAAGGTATTGTGGGGTATCGGCCAACTATGAAAAGGCCTTCCCCATCACTCATGAGATAATTATAGAAGAGGAGTAAGACTCTTAATTTTTAAAAAAGGGTGTTTTGGAGTGAACTGGCATTTTTTAGCGAAGCTAAATAAGCACTTCACGATAAAATGTCCATTAAAAAATTAAGAGTTTAATACGCTGCTTTGAATTGCTCCAGAAAACGGAGATCATTTTCAAAGTAAAGCCTTAGATCCTTTACCTGGTATTTGAGCATGGCAACCCGCTCAACACCCATGCCAAAAGCAAATCCGGTGTATTTTTTAGAATCGATCTTATTGAATTCCAACACATTGGGGTCGACCATGCCGCAACCAAGAATTTCTAACCAACCGGTATATTTACACACATTACACCCTTTTCCTCCACAGATCTGACAGCTAATATCCATCTCAGCAGAGGGTTCGGTGAATGGAAAATAGGAAGGGCGAAGGCGAATCTCTACATGCTTTCCAAACATCTCACGGGCGAAATAAAGCAAGGTTTGTTTAAGATCGGCAAAGGAGACATTTTTATCTATATAGAGGCCTTCCACCTGATGGAAAATACAATGGGCTCTGGCCGAGATGGCTTCATTCCTGAAAACTCTGCCGGGAGATATGGTGCGTATGGGCAGGGACTCTTTTTCCATGACTCTTACCTGAACCGAAGAGGTATGAGTCCGGAGCAGGATATCAGGATCCTTTTCAATAAAGAAAGTATCCTGCATATCACGTGCGGGGTGTTCCGGTGGAAAATTTAAAGAAGAAAAGACATGCCAGTCATCTTCAATTTCAGGACCTTCTGAAATGGTATATCCAAGCCGGCCGAAAATGGATATGATTTCGTTTCTAACAATAGAGATGGGATGTCTTGCCCCGGCCTGGACCGGCGGACCGGGCAGGGTAAGATCACGTGAATCGTCTGTACGGGCTTCCTCTGAAATACCAGCCTGTAAGGCGTCTATTTTTTCGCTAACAAACTGCTTTAATTGATTGATCTTCTGCCCTACCTCTTTCTTCTGGTCGGCCGGAACATCCTTGAAGTTCTTGAACAATTCGGAAAGGGCTCCCTTTTTGCCCAGGTAAAGGATCCGGAACTGTTCAATCTCCTTCTTGGTTTCGGCTTTGAACTGCCTGGCCTCCTCAAGGATTTTATCAATATTTTGAAGCATATCTGTTTGAATTAGAGATACAAAAGTATAAAAAACCCGCTTATTTGATAAGGGTAATTGAATAGATTACATCTTCGATGGGCCTGTCATAGGAATCGCAAGCCTGGGAAGCGATGGCGTCAATGATTTCCAGACCCTCCACAACTTCACCAAAAACAGTATAGGCACCATCAAGGTGTGGGGTCCCACCAAGGGTCGTGTATATTTCGGCAGTCTCCTCGGTAAAGCTGGCAACTCCCCTTTGGGTCAGGATATCGATTTCTTCAGGGGTCAAAACCCTGCCCTGAACCAGGTAGAACTGGGAACCATTTGAGGCCTGTTCAGGATTTGCAGTGTCCCCTTTCCGGGCAGCGGCAAGGGCCCCCTTTTTGTGTATAAGGTTAAGATGAAATTCTGCAGGAACCGTATATCCCGGGCCTCCCGAGCCCAAACGTTGGCCCTTTTCGGCCCCGGCGGAGTGCGGATCACCTCCCTGTATCATGAAATCTTTGATGACCCGGTGAAAAACCTGGTCCTTGTAAAAATCTTCTTTGATAAGCTTAATCATGTTGTCACGATGTGCAGGTGTTTCATTATATAGTTTGATAAGCATATCGCCCTTGCTGGTCTCCATTTTAATGAGTTGCTCATTTTTTGCATTCTGGGCCTGAAGCGGAGCCGGAAGAAAAATGAAAGAAATCGTTATGTAAACAATTGGCGCGATCAGATAACTCTTCAACATAATTGACGTATTTTTAATATAGAATAGTCCTGCAAAGATAGAATGAATGTTGAAAAAGTGTTTCATACTTGTCATTATTGGCCTTATTCCTTATGTGACCATGGCTCAGTCAGTGGGACTTGTACTTAGTGGAGGAGGAGCTAAGGGTTTGGCGCATATTGGGGTAATAAAAGCTCTGGAAGAGAATGGCATCCCAATTGACTATGTAGGCGGAACCTCCATGGGGGCTATTATTGGAGGATGTTATGCCATGGGCATGAGTACCGATGAGATGATTGAGATTATCGGGTCGAAGGAGTTTGGATACTGGATGAGTGGTAAACTGGAGGAGAAGTATAAATACTATTTCAAAGCCGAGGAACCCGGACCGGAACTATTCAATGTTGGCATAGACCTGAAGGATAGCGTTCCAAAAACAAGATTTCCACTGAGTGTCATTCCCAACGACTTGATGGATTTTGCGTTTATGGAGATTTTTTCCAGCGCCAGTGCTGCAGCCGGCTATGATTTTGACTCTTTATTTGTTCCATTTTTATGCAATGCAGTAGATATTAGCAATAGCAAAGAAGTTGTATTCAGAAAAGGAGATCTTTCACAGGCGGTCAGGGCCTCTATGACGGTTCCTCTCTATTTTCGCCCCATTGTGATGGAGGGAAATATCATGTATGATGGGGGCCTGTATAATAATTTCCCGGTGAAACATGTCCTGGAACAATTTAGTCCAGACGTGATTATTGGGAGCAAGGCCGCTCAGGGAAACACCCCGCCAGATGAATTTGATATTATGGCCCAGATCGAAAATATAGTGATGAGACCCTCCAGTTATGAGATTGATCCGAAGCGGGGCCTGTTGATTGATATGAAGCTGGAGAAACAATCTTTGCTGGCCTTTGATAAACTGGATGAGTTTGTAGAGGTTGGATATAAACAGACCCTTGCAAAGATGGACAGTATTAAAGCGCTGGTCAGCCACCGGACAGTAGATACTGCCACACTAGCCCGAAGAAGAGAAGATTTTAAAGACCGGCTTCCCGAGCTTCGATTTAATGAATTTGACATTACAGGCTTAAATGAAAAGCAAAGGGAATATGTTGAGCGCAGCATCCGGCAAGCAGATTCCATTCTGGATGTGAATGAGATGAAGCGAGAGTACTTAAAACTGGCCAACGACAAAAGCTTGTTATATCTTTACCCAAGAGCGGTGTATAAGCCGGAAGACAGCTTGTTTACGATGAAGCTCAGGGTGATACCACAGGCACCCCTGGAAGCCAGGTTTGGACTATTTTTTTCAAGCACAGGCTTAGCTCAAACATACCTGGGTTTTAGTTATCGGCAGATTTCAGAGGTGAGCGCTCTATTGAAAGGAAGTATTCAGTTCGGCCGCTTTTATGATGGTGTTAATCTGGGATTCAGATTTGATTATCCCGCCAGGATTCCACTGTTTTTCCAGGGAAACTTCAACTATAATGGGTTTGAATACAACAACTACCAAAGCAATTTCTTTTTCGAGGACCAGAAACCTCCATATATCACAGAAGATGAAATTAATTTCAGGTTTGATGTGGGAACCCCGTACAAGATCAATGGCCTTATCAAAAGCGGGATAGGCATTGGAAGAAACAAAGAGATCTACTACATGACCAGGGATTTCTCCTCCACAGATACTTCTGAAGTCTCCAATGTGAATAAGGTTTCACTCTATGTGGCCAGCGAACGAAACACTCTGGATAATAAGCAATTTGCCACAGAAGGAACACACCGGATTCATTCCGTCCGGGCCGGTTATGGTGTAGAATCTTACTATCCGGGATCTACAACTGAGGTGGAGAACAATGAAAAAAAGAGTTACTATTGGTGGTCTGTGAGGCTTGAAAACAGTGGTTTTATCCCCTTTAGGGGCTCATTTTCTCTGGGTTATCATTTCAGGGCGCAGGCCACATTTAAACCTTTGCTCAGCAACTATTATTCTACCATTATTGAGGCTCCATTTTTTCAACCCAATATAATTACCAAAGGACTCTTTATGGAGCACTACAGGGCGCACCAGTTTTTTGCAGTGGGCCTGATGCCAGTCTATAAATTTTCAAAACAACTTCATGCTAAATTGGAGGCCTACGCATATTTCCCGGTGCAGGAAATACTTATGGACGAACACAACCAGGCCTATTTGGGAAACTATTTTAAAAATATGAGAACTATGTTTTTTGCATCCATGAGTTATGTTTCGGTTGTAGGACCTGTTTCTCTTTACCTTGGTTATATTGCCGACGAGGAGAATCCCTGGATTGCACAGCTAAGCTTTGGCTACCTGCTGTTTAATAAAAAATCGTCCGACGAGTAAACTACGCACAGGATAATGCTACTTTTGCAGAAACCTTGCCTATAGCTTGAAGAATCCCATTAAACAACTGTTCGGGCAAACCGCTGTATACGGTCTTGGCATTGTGCTGCCACGACTTCTCAATTACCTCTTACTAACACCCTTTTATACAAGGATCTTCGAAAGGGCCACTTATGGAGTTATCACAGAGCTCTATGCCTATGTGGTATTTCTGCTTGTAATTCTCACCTATGGTATGGAGACTGGTTATTTTCGCTATGCCAGTAATTCGGAAAAAAAGGACAGGGTGTACACTACGGTACTTGGGTCTCTCTTCATTACATCTACACTCTTTATCGTCCTGGTGCTGGTCTGGTCTGGTCCCATTAGCGCTCTTATTGGATATGAAGAACATGCGGAGTATATTAAATGGTTAGCTGTAATTGTTGGTATTGATGCGTTTACGAGCATTCCATTTGCCAGGATCCGGCTTCGCAATCAACCCTTGAAATATGGCTTAATACGCATCGGGGAGGTTAGTATAAATATTGGCCTGAATCTCTTTTTTCTGTACTACTGTCCGCGGCACAGCGACTCAGAGCTGGTATCCCTTCTCTACAATGAAAATATTGGCGTGGGGTATGTGCTGATTTCCAACCTTGTTGCTTCGTCCCTTAAGCTGCTCTTGCTTATTCCTGATATTCTTGCAGCATTGCGTTCTGTTTTTGATCGGAGCCTGTTCAAGGAGATTCTGAGATACTCTTATCCCCTTCTTATAGCCGGATTGGCGGGTACGGTAAATGAAGCCCTGGACCGGATACTGTTAAAACATATGATACCGCTTGAGCAAAATCCCATGGAACAGTTAGGGATTTATGGGGCAAACTATAAGCTGGCTGTATTAATGACCCTTTTTGTTCAGATGTTTAGATATGCAGCTGAACCTTTCTTTTTTTCAAAATCAGGAGAGAAGAACGCCCAAAAACTATATGCCGATGTGATGATGTTTTTTGTGATTGCGGGACTTTTTATCTTCCTCCTGGTTAATCTTTATCTTGACTACTTTATTCTCTTTATTGGAGCGGATTTCCGTGAAGGAGTGCAAATTGTTCCGGTGGTTTTGTTGGCCAACCTGGTGATGGGAATTTTCTTTAATCTCTCCATATGGTATAAATTAACCAATCTTACTCATATCGGCGCCGTTCTGGTACTATTAGGAGCCCTGATTACTGTCTTTGTGAATGTATTATTTATTCCCAGGTATGGTTATGTGGCATCGGCATGGGCCCACTTGATCTGCTACAGCACCATGGTGATCGTATCCTATCTTTGGTCAAGAAAACACTATGCCATTCCTTATCGTGCCGGACGAATCCTGGCATATATACTTGTGGCGATAGTCATATATTTAAGCAATGAACTATTTTTGCAGAATGTAAAGGGACCCGGAAATTTATGGGCGCTGGTGCTTCTGAGTGTTTTTGGGGCGATAGTGGTATTGGGAGAGAGAAGGACTTTTAATCAATATAAAAGCAGCTAATGTCAATGAAAGTTAAAATAGTGAACAGTTCGGATAATCCACTACCTGACTACAGTACCTCCAGTTCAGCAGGAATGGATCTTCGAGCGAATCTGGAGCAGGCTGTTACCATGGAACCTATGGAGCGGAAGCTTATTCCCACCGGTTTGTTTATGGAATTGCCAGAAGGATTTGAAGCCCAGATCAGACCCAGGAGCGGATTGGCCCTGAAGAAGGGAATTTCAGTTTTAAATACACCAGGCACTATCGATGCAGACTACAGGGGTGAAATTGGAATTATTCTGGTGAATCTGTCCGGTGAAACCTTTGTGGTCGAGCATGGTGAACGTATTTGCCAGATGGTGGTTAATAAGGTGGAAAGCATTAAATGGGATCAAGTCGAATCCCTGGAAGAGTCTGAACGGGGCAAAGGAGGTTTCGGACATACCGGTACCAAATAAGAAAAGAATGAAAGATTTTGTGAGAATAGGGTTTGTGTTGGGTTTGATGTTCTTCTTTGCCTCTATTTCGAAGGGCCAAGAGCAGAGCAACAACAGGGATTACCAATATGTTTTGATAGAGGCTGTAAAGAAAAAGAACCTTGGAAATTTGCCAGAAGCGATTAAACTATATGGTCTTGTTATCAAGGATAAGCCTGATTGTGCGGTTGCTTATTTTGAAGCGGGATCCATCTATCTGGCTACAAATCAGTTAGATCTAGCGCGCAAAAATCTTGCCATGGCATATGCGCTTGATCCAGGGAACGAATGGTATACCATTGCCTATATGAATTCGCTTGGTGCACTGGAAGAGCATGAAGAAGTGGTAGAAATTCTAAAGGGGAAAATAAAG
>QMPQ01000198.1 GCA_003648635.1 Bacteroidota bacterium
GTTTAAGGGCTCAGCCAGGTTATTGATCAGTTCGATAATGACAAATGCAGCAGAAGCGTAGACAGTGATAACGTGTACAACCTTACGTCTTTTTAACTCTTGCCAGAATTGGGATAATTTGTTGGGAGTAGCGGGCATTATTGGTGGGGTAGGTTACTGCAAGTTAACTCCTTCTTGAATATTAGTCAAATAGGAACAGAACCATGATAAGTGCAAATTCCCACCAACCTTTCCACCAAAACCTGGCAAGAAACTGGCACCAAAGAAAAAACCACCTACAAAATAAATTGTAAGTGGTTGATTATTAAGTGGGCTCAGCTGGGCTCGAACCAGCGACCCCCTGATTATGAGTCTCCTTTTTTCGATATATTATCTGCTCCGAAAAAGTCAGGGTAATGAAGTTATCTTCAACATATACAGGCGTTTATGTATTTATACCAATATAATTAACTGTTCATTTTATGTAAAATATTCCACTGGTTTACATGGATTTGTAGAAATACTGACGAAAAAACTGGCATCAAATATCGGAATGGGAATTTTATTAATTGCCGCGAAAAGGCCGATATGCAACGTTTCAATATTCATCAATTCTTTGCTTGATTTGATGAATATTCTTAATTGAAATAGCAGAAATATTTGTGTCAAGGATATAATCTTTATCTCCCGGATATATTATCCACAAATGTTCTAACTCGAGATCAGTTATACAAGCATGTAATGATTTTGTCTTTTTAGGGGAATCCTGATATTTAATTTCTACACCCCAGTTTTTCCCATTTTTCATAAAAAAAAGATCAATTTCAGCACCAGAATGTGTGGAGTAAAAATATACTTCTTCAATCCCTAATTCCAAAATACGAATGCAATTGAAAAGGGAGAAAGCTTCCCACGAGGCTCCTAATTTATTATGGGTAATAAGCTGTTTAGTATTATATAACGAAAGTAATGAATGAAATATTCCGGTATCATTAAAGTATAGTTTTGGACTTTTCACCAGACGTTTACCAATGTTTTTAAAATAGGGCCTTAGAAGCCTTATCATAAATGTTCCTTCCAGTAATTCAATGTAATTTCGAACCGTTGTATCGGAGATCCCAAATGACCTGGATAATTCTGAAAAATTGATAATCTGACCATTGTAATTACTGAGCATGATCCAGAATCGACGAAGCGTATGAGCGGGAATACTAATACCTAATTGAGGGATATCGCGTTCTAAAAAAGTAGTAATAAAATTATCCCGCCAAAGCATACTAGCTTCATCGTTTTGAGAAAGGAATGATCTGGGAAAGCCGCCCCTTAACCAAAGTTTATCAATATTTTCGCTTCCGACTTCCTCAATATTGAATCCGTGCATATAGTGATATCCAATTCGTCCAGCCAATGTTTCGCTGCTTTGCCTGATTAGTTCCCTTGAAGCACTTCCAAGTATTACGTAGTTCTGCTCTGGATTTGAATCAATTAAATACCTTAAAACTGGAAAAAGTTCGGGTTTTCTTTGAATTTCATCTATAATAATTGTCCCCTTTAATTTACCAAGTGTAATAGCCGGATTTTCTAAAGCAGTTAAATCAACAGGGTTTTCAAGATCGAAATAATGCTGTGAAATTAGTTGTTTTGCCAAGGTAGTTTTTCCTGTTTGTCTGGCACCAAGCAAAGCCGTTACAGGAAATATTGATTGAAGTTTTTTAACTTGATCTATGTCTTTAATTCTGGTTATCATTTAACAAATGTACAATATTATACTTGCAATTTCCAATTCAAAGTTGGAAATTGCAAGTATAATATTAAAATTAGATAGGTGGTCGTTTACACCGACCTTTAATCTTTAAGGGGCACATAGTTAGAATCCCTCATAACTATGCATTCAAATACTGGCGCCGAAACTGGTACGTTTTTCAATAAGCTATTGTTCCCCTTAATATTGAAATAATTATAAAAGATTGCTATATTTGTGAACTGAACATCCTATTTTTTAGCATGAATAGTTCACCAAATATAAAAAACAACATTGTATTATCAATATTCAAAGATGTAAAGACGGTATTTCGACTAAGAGATATTGCTCTTTTGGTTGGAGAAAAGGATTTTGAATCGCTTAATAAAAAGATGAATTATTATGTCCGAACAGGTAAATTGCTGAATCCACGAAAAGGCATATACGCTAAACCGAATTATAATAGTGAAGAGTTGGCATGTCTTCTATACACTCCCACATATATTTCTTTGGAATATGTACTTCAAAAAGAAGGCGTTATATTTCAGTTCGACTCACGCATTACCTCCGTTAGTTATTTAAGCCGCAGTATTGATGTCCAGGACAAGACTTTTATTTACCGAAAAATTAAGGGTGAAATAATTGCCAACACTAAGGGAATTTCCAGACAAATTAATCAGGTTAACATTGCTACAGGCGAAAGGGCATTTCTGGATCTTCTATACTTAAATAAGAATTATTATTTTGATAATTTAAATCCATTGAATAAGGCTAAGATATATGACCTCCTTCCCATATATATGTCAAAAGCATTGACTGATAGAGTTAAAAAACTTTTCCCTGATGATTGATTTAAACAAACACAAATTTCTCTTAATTCAAATCCTGAAAGACATTTATTCTGACATTGAACTATCGAATTCTTTAGGATTCAAAGGGGGCACTGCCCTAATGTTTTTTTATGATTTGCCACGTTTTTCTGTCGATTTGGATTTTAATCTTTTAGATAAAGAACAAGAGGACCTGGTTTACAAGAAAGTCAGGAAAATTCTGCTTAAATACGGGAGAATTCATGATGAGGCAAAAAAGTACTATGGCCCTCTCGTCGTTCTGAATTACGGGTATGGCGAACGAAAATTAAAAGTTGAGATTTCAAACCGGGCCTTTGAAAACCATTACGAGATTAAAAATCTATTGGGAATAAACGTTAAGGTTATGGTGCAGGAAGACCTTTTTGCCCATAAACTATGTGCTTTACTTGACAGAAGCAATGTAACCAACAGAGATATATTCGATTGCTGGTTTTTTATGGAAAAACGTACTCCCATAAATAAATATATTGTTGAAGATCGCATGAAAATGCCTTTGACTGAATATCTTCAGAAATGCATTGACCTTCTGGAATCGACGAATGATAAAGGATTATTGCAAGGACTGGGTGAATTGATGGATAGCAGGATGAAAAAATTTGTGCAAACTAAGATGAGAAGCGAAACCATCAGCTTGCTGAAATTTTATAAGGAATTCCCAATTCTGTAAACTATAAAATGACCTCCTCCCTGAAAAGCTAATCATTCAAAATTAAAGAATTTGGTGCTAATTCCCACCTACCTTCCCCTTGCATCCTGGCAACAAAGAAAAAACCACCTACAAAATGAATTGTAAGTGGTTGATTATTAAGTGGGCCCAGATGGGCTCGAACCATCGACCCCCTGATTATGAGTGTTCTTTTTTCGATATACTATCCGTTTCGAAAAATTCCGAATATTTGATTTATCTTCAACATTAACAGGGATTTATGGTTTTACACCATTATAATTAACTGTTCATTTTATGTAAAATATTCCACTGGTTTACATGGATTTGCAGGAATACTGGCGAAAAAACTGGCGCCATTCCCTCTTTAGATGAAATTATTATAGCGCATCAGATACTTTCATATTTTGAAACAGAATTTCGTTTTAATCTTGCTTTTAAGAATCCTCCAAAAAAATATGCGTGCTTCCACCATTGTTTATCCATAATTTCTAAAATCATACCTCTTCTAATTTTATAAGTTCGATAATGACGGGTAATTCCAAGGTAAGAATTTATACTGCTAATAAATTTCTGTTTCAGCTCAATATCCAATGATGAAGTTCTGATAACCTGATTTTGTCTTCTTATTGATTCATAAAACTGACCTTTTGTTCGGTTTGCAATATATATTCTGTGGGGCTTTATAACAGCTCCGAGATACTTAACTCCTTTTGAGTAATGTTGCAGATAGATCTTATTTGGATGTAATTGCAAATTGAGTTCATTATCCAAATATGTAGCAATAGGTTCAAT
Organism: Bacteroidota bacterium; assembly: GCA_003648635.1. Lineage (GTDB taxonomy): Bacteria > Bacteroidota > Bacteroidia > Bacteroidales. The sequence goes on from QMPQ01000198.1 coordinate 4,052, forward strand.
TAACGATTGCAGGTACGACTTATCCTCATGTATTAAAATAAAATCATCCACATACCTTCCATAGTATTTTATCCCCAGAAACTTCTTTACCCAATGATCGAATTCGTTCAAATATACATTTCCAAACAATTGAGAAGTGAGGTTTCCAATGGGTAATCCACAATTGTGTTTTGCATAAAACAGGCTTTTTGATTTAGGAAGACCACTCCAGTCCTTTTTCAATCCCTTTACTTTACAATTCTGTGTTGGATCATTAAAAATCGTCTGCTTAATGAGTGTAGTAACTAATTGAATATCAAAATCAATTTTAGTCGAATTATATAGTATTACTTTTTCATACAGAATATTTCTGTTTATTGACATGAAGTATCCCTTTATATCAAGTTTCAGGATATGGCAATCCCGGCTGTAGTTCTTTGAACATGATCGTATAAAATGGTCAATTCTTTTAATACCATAGTGAGTTCCCTTGCCTTTCCTACAGCTGTAACAATCGTTAATGAAGACTTTTTCGAATAGAGGGGATAGGTGATTATAAATATAATGATGAACAACACGATCCCTGAAATCAGCAGCAAAAATCTCTCTTTTTACCAGTTGATTCACAATAAAGCATATACTTGGTCTTGGAGAGTATAAGCCACTAATAATTTTATCCGCTAAAGAAAATACATTTGATTCAAGATTTTGCTCAAAGGCAAGCTGGTTAATTGTATTTCTTTATTCTTCCTGGCATCAAAATATGCCTTGAAGAGTTCAATCTGTAGCTTTGCAGCATCCGTATTTTCAAATAGGTTAAGTTGCATATACATTTAAAAATCCTCCGGCATTAATGCCAGAGGATCTGTTTTCCATTAAATCCCTGAGACAACGCACCGAAAACCCATTTTGCTTATTGTTGCGGTTCAGATTGTTGTTATTGTAGTTCAGGTTCCGGTTGTATGCATTTGTTGTTGAGTTCTCTGAAGAACTCCACCAGTTACCGTTATTGCCAACATTGTTGAAATTACCATTGTTGTTACGGTTGCCCCCCGGAAACGCTGAATGCATAGTAACCACTTGATTTGTTCCATGTCCATTTTCAGGTCATGCAATCTGCCATAGCTAGCTCATACCTGGTTGCGTTTTTCTTTCAGGCATTTACAGAACCAGCGGGTTACCGGATTTAAAAATGCTCACTCCTGTAAACCATAGCCTACAGGATTCCGGCGGAAAACATTTATTTTTGACTTTTTTGCCATCCACTTAATTGTTTTGATACGCTTTCAACTACCTGGTTTATTCTTACAAATTTTTCAAGACTTATCTGCTTCATATCTTTCATTACCCTTATAAGTAATCTTATAACTTCAATTTGCTCCCTTGCCATCTGGAGTACATCTGCTTTATCATACCTGCTGTTGGCACGATAAATGAGGGTAAGTAATTCAATAGTCTCTTTCTTCAAACATTCTCCAACAGTGTATTTATACTCCCTGTTAAAATCCTTGGTAAACTGAAATATTGCAAGAAGGAGATCATAGGTAGCTTTATATACAGGAAGTTCATTATACTGTGCCAAATTTTAAAAATTTTCGACCGCATTGTGGCGGTATTATCCTAAATAATCAAATAGCCAAATAAATCAATCCCGGAGACAACGCACTGAATACCCATACTGCTTATTGCCACTGTTGCGGTACAGATAGTTGTTACTGTAGCCCAGGGACCGGCGGTATGCAGTTGTCGTTGAGTACTCTGAAGAACTCCACCAGTAACCGTAATTGCCAACATTGCTGAAATTACCATTGCCGTAACGGTTGCCCCCCGGAAACGCTGAGAAACCTGTTGCATTGTTGCTTGACTGATCGTTCCCAACATCACCAACACCAGAACTTGAATTCCAACCACTTGTTGCTGCCAGTGATTTTCCAATTTTATTTCCTGTTGTTGTTCCATCATAGTTATATCCGTTTGCAATCAAATAGTTTTCTAGTTCCGTCCATTCTGTATCTGTAGGTACATGCCAGCCAGAAGGACATAATTTATCCGTATTTACCGTGTACCAGTTGTACAGAGCCCCATATGTGTCTTTATATGTTGTTTCATCATTATCATACCAACAATAGCCGGGGGTGGTCAAATTAGACCATTCTGTAACTCCTGTAACCAATGGAATACTTGTTCCATCATTGTATTTGGTTGTTTTAAGATTTTCCGCCATCCATTCCTGGGTGCCTATAGTTATAGTTTTATATACATTTCCTTCTATGTCAGTAACAGTTCCTGTTTCTCCACCGTTTGTAATAACAGTAATATAGCCAGACTTGGTTTCTGAGTCACTTCCAGTAGTGTTTGTAACAGTTAATGATACTTCATAAGTACCTGCCGTTGTATAGGTATGCGAAGGATTTTGAGATGTACTCGTACTACCATCACCAAAGTCCCATTGCCAGCCAGTAGGTTCATTTGTAGACTGATCAGTAAACTGAACCGATTCTCCTTCAATTAATGAAGTCTTGTTCGCTGAAAAAGCTGCAACAGGAGGTTCGCCCCCAGGATTTAGCAATATTGATATCTTAACTTCTACTACTACTCCTTTATCATCTTTTGCACTAACTTTTATCTTTACTATTCCATCGTCTTCATCTTTTGTATCCCACTCGTAATTGTATGGGAAACTTGATGCAGAACCAACGCCTATATCATCAATATAAAATCTCACTTCATCAATTGTTCCATCCGCATCTTCTGCATCAACTGATATGGTTATTATGTCTCCAACATCAAATTCCTCACCATTATCGGGACTTGATATTTCACATGTTGGGGGGATATTCTCTTTTTCACAGCTAATTGATAAAAAAACAGAAAATATGACAAGGAGGATTTTAGATAAGATTTTCATGATATGAGGATTTGGTCAAATAAA
>QMPQ01000199.1 GCA_003648635.1 Bacteroidota bacterium
TAGCATCTGAATTTAATTCCTATAGTGATCACAATAATCATATTCGATACCCTCCAATCTATGTAGTTAAATCAGTCTCTTCTTGTTTTGGACGAGGGTTCGACTCCCCGCAGTTACGCTGGGATTCTTAACATACCATTTTCCTTAAGCCATTGCCGGACCCGTTCATGCTCTGTTTACATTTCTTCTTTTGAGTTCCTGCCAGAAATGGGATAGTTTGTTGGGCATATACTTTAGGTTAGCAACTGAAATTGATATTTTTGAATATCACCTGTATCCAAATAAAATGAAACGAAAAGCATTTATCAATCGATCCCTATTGGCGATCAGCGGATTGTCATTCATACCGAATTTAAAAGCGTCTTCCCAGGCTTCTTCCCTATCCGGGATCCGCAGACCCATGGTCATCTCCACCTGGTAGCCCGGGATGGCAGCCAATGAGATTGCGTGGGAAGTACTGATACAGGGTGGACGGGCCCTGGAAAAAGTGCCTGATGCCAGGAACCAGCCCATCTATTATATTGCCCTTAATAAAGAAGGCGAACTCGGGGGATACGGAACAAATGCAAATTTTAAGTACGCGTTATATACAGAGAAGAAAGGAAACAGGCTTATTCAGTCCACCAGCACACCGTTCTCGAAATAAGCTACGTTGACGACAATGCCTGAGGGGTTCAACAGGATCTTTTCCCCATGCATTTTGCCGGCTTTATAATGAACGGCATATTTCAGGCTGCCATTCTCGTGAAAATACTTCCACAGCCCCTCCTGCAAGCCTTCAAGATAGGATCCGGAATCAGAAACCACCCCTCCCGGATAGTAATGCATCCATGTCCCATGCTCCACGTCCTCGTCATACATACACAAACCAGTCAGTATACCAGACTCATCATACCACTGCCAGAGACTGTCTTTTCGTCCCTCAGCGTAGTAGCCAACGCTCTTAATATTCCCATTTACATGCCAGCTGGTCCATTCCCCTATCTCCTTGCTGTCCCACATTTCGCCCTCCGACATCTTCTGCCCCGAATCATAATAGATTGTCTGTAATTCTACAGAACTGTTATTTGTCAAGGTATAGCCGTAGTATGCGGGAAGCAGGATACCCGCCATAATTAGGGGCAGCCTGAGCCAGTATAGGGCAGGTGCACCCTTATAGCCATCATGTTCCAGCCTGGCCATCTTCCTTGAATTGATCCTCCTGATCGCTATAAAATAGGCCAGCAGGACAGCCAGACTGTAAAATACCAGATCGAGGGGAACAAAGCTATCCCGCATGGTGTTGAGCATCAGCTCCTGATCAAGATAATCAGGTATACCCATAATCCTTGCCAACTGCAGTTCTTCCAGGAAACCATTCAGGCTTAAGTAATAGCCCAGCAGTGAACCGGTCAGGGCAAGCAGAGCTGCCAGGATACCGAAAATCTGCTTGATGCCGGCTCCAAAAAAACGAACAGCGATCCCCACAAGCACTCCGACCCCAAGTGCCAGATACACCCCCTGGTACCCGGTCATTGCCGTAATAAAGGCCCATTCCGCCGCAGCAGTCGCAGTGATAAGCAATCCCCCGATCAGTGCATAAAGGAAAGACTGATACCTCCGCAGTTTCTTCAGGGCCACCTTTGAAGGTTGTTTCTTTTGTGAAGTTTTCTTTGGCGCAGCTTTCTTCAGCGCAGCTTTCTTCTTTGTATCCGGTTCCTCCTTTGGGGGAACCGGATCAAAGAGTGGCACAAAAGGCCGGTCTTTCGTCCGTACCTTAATGGTATCGATTACTGTGTGATCTAACACATAATGCTTGCATGTCCCCTCAAAGTCAGCAAAGCGCCCAGTGAGCTGACACACATATCCATGTGCGTAATCAAGTTTGCGGTTGATACAGTTATTGCATATGGCAAGACGTTCCCTCTGATCCATAACTTGTTAATAATCAGAATAACTTACAATTCTTTATACGGATAAAATCCGGACCGGTTAATGATAAAACGTCTTTAGAAGTTGTTTTAGTACAGTCTGTTTGTGGAAGTCCTGTGTCCTGAACCTCTTCAGGTATAAAAATTAATAGCAAGCCAATTGGAAAAACCGATGCCTTTGGTTCTTCGTCAAATTTGGCCACCCCACACCTTCATTATGTTTTATATCGTAATAGTCAGGTCAAAGCTGACTTTCTGACTATGATTGATTATTTTGAAAATTATTTTTCGTATCATTGTAGTCAGGTTAAAGCTGACATTTTGACTATGAAAAATAAGTACATATCAACACAATCAAATAAGATTCTGACTTACTTCAATCAAATGAATAAGGATTGTTTTAATTTTTCTGAAGCTGTTACTGCTTTGCCTCATTCAAGTGAAAGCGCTTTAAAAGAGCTGCTTAGCGACATGGTAAAAAGAGGCCTTTTGATGCGCTTGAAAAAAGGTTTGTACTATATCATACCATATGAGCAAGAAGCTGATGCTTTCATGCCCGACTGGCATTTAATAGCTAAGTATCTGACAAAAGGAACTGAGCACTATATCGGCTACTACTCGGCTTTACAAATCCACAATCTCATAACTCAACCATCGCTAAAAGAGCAAATAGTTGTTGCAAAACAAACGCGTCCATCAACACTGAAAATCAAAAACGTAACATTCCAATTCATTTACCACAATGAGAAACACTTTTTCGGTTCGAAAAAAATATGGATTGATAGCTTCAGTAAGGTGATATGCTCTGACTTGGAAAAAACGTTTGTAGACTGCCTATTCAAACCTGACTATGCCGGTGGTATTGTAGAAGTCGCCAGAGCGATTTATACATCAAAGGATACAATCAAATTTGACAAATTACTCGAATATACAGAGCGCTTTAAATCACAAGCAGTGATTAAACGATTGGGATTCCTGCTAGATATACTAGAAATAGAAACAGAAATTACAAAGCAACTTTATGAAGCCAAAACCCCTTCCTATGTTCTCTTAGATACAGAGCTTCCGAAATTTGGTAAAATGATTAGCCGGTGGAGCATTCAGCAAAATTTGGAAACTGAAACTATTAAATCCGCCATCTACACATGATCGGGCCTGGAGAAATACAAAACAAAGCACGAGAAGTCGGTGTGCGTGACCAACAAATCGAAAAAGACTATATCCTTTCTTGGATTCTTCAAGGTATTGCTCCACACGAGCAACTTTCAAGGGCTATAGTTTTAAAAGGTGGAACGGTTCTAAAAAAGGTCTATTTCGAAGATTACCGCTTTTCGGAAGATCTTGATTTCACATTAATTGACAATGAGGTTACGAATGAACAAATTTTTGAATGGTTTTCCGAAATATTTGAATACGTTGGAGATGAGGCCAATATCCCATTTGAAATTATTGATGATAACGAGCATGAAGATGGTGGTATTAATTTCTACATCAGTTACGTAGGTCCTCTTGGTGGTTTAGGTGCTAACAAGAGAGTTAAAGTGGATATATCAAGAAGTGAAGAGTTACAGTTTGATCCTGTCTGGCAAGACACTTTCTTGGGTTACTCAGATCAGAAAGCACATCAACTACTTTGCTATCCACTTGAAGAAGTATTAGTTGAAAAATTGCGTTCAGTTATGCAGCGAATGCAGGCCAGGGATTTCTATGACATTTGGTACCTATTGGAAATGCACGAAATGGATATTACTTTCTACCAAGGAGAATTCTGTGATAAATGTGAAAGTAAAGAAATTGATCCAACGCAATTTCATAACAAATTAGAACAGCGATTACCGCAGTAAAATGGTCGCTGGCAATCTTCTTTGGCCGATCAAATACAAGATTTGCCGGACTTTGACCAGGTGGTCAGAGAAGTTATGCGTCACTTAAAGAATTTAGAATTATGAGGGACAAAATAGTACATACCCATGATAAAGATAGTGAAGCGAACCCTACTGAAAAGAAGGTTGGATTTTGAAGTACAAAAAACAGCTTTGATATGAGAAAAGCATCTCTTAACTTTATACTACCCGGGCTCCGGACGTTGCTGACGATAAACAATGAGCAAAGATATGATCATGACATTATCATTGCTCTCGATGGAAAAGTAAAGAAGCGGAAAAAGAAACTTTCCAAGGCGGTCTATGGTACATCACATACAATCTCGCTGGATGAAATCAAATACACTTATCAGGACAAATCGGAAGGTATTGTTATTGGAAGCGGTCAGTATGGCGTAGCCAAACTATCAAATGAAGCCAGTGAATTTCTTAAAAATAAACACTGCAAGATATTACTTAGACCCACTCCGGAAGCAATTCAGGAATGGAATCTTACTGAGGGGAAATGGATCGGATTATTTCATATCACCTGTTAAAAGAAAGATTACACGCTACCTTTCTTTCTTCCAGCGGCTTTGAACCGATGCCGGAAATTCAGGTAAAGGCTAATAAGCAAAGCAATTATTAGTCCCCATAAAGTAACTGCATCTACCAGGGATTGATCGATTTGCAGTTTGGTAAGGCGCGTAAAGAGAAAACTCAGGTAGGAGTCAGGAAGATCAGTGTATCCAAGTTTCCTGAGGATGTTAAAGTGCCAGTCAGTGAGTGGACAGTATCCCAATCCATAGAAGATTCCCAGGATAAGCCATGATGCGGCGGTAAGCAGGAGACAGATGAGATTCAGACGTCTGGTTTTTTTCCAGATCCATCCGAACAGGTTGAAGATTACCAGACAGGTATGAAAACCAGTAAAGAAGATATCAAGAAATTTCATCGGTCATTATTTAGTCCATAAAAAGATCTATAATATAATTGGAGTCAGCATGTCAACTGGAGATACCGGAACTGACTGCTCATATTATACCGGACAGTGTTGCTCGATGAGATTGTAAATTATTGAAGTGCTAGCCGCTAAATCTACTTCTTCTTTTTCTCCAGTTCTTTTTCCAGCTTGATAATCTGGTCCAGCAGGCCGTCATTTCTTATCTGGAGATCCTTCAGGTCACTTTCCAGTTTATGGATCTTCTTGCGATAGATACCACGATAGTAAAAGTAGGAGGTAAAGTATCCGATCATCCCTGCTACCAGTAAGAGCACGATGATTTCAATGACAGTGCCAGCCAGGGTTTGTGCCAGTATGGTGTTGAATGTGATCATTTTATTGGTTTTTGATGATTATTTCTGTTCTTCTGTTCTTTGCCCTTCCCTGGGGAGTAGCATTATCAGCAACAGGTACACTTTCACCCATTGAGGAGCTTACTATCATTTCGGCCGGTATGCCCTGACCTACAAAATAGGATTTGACACTTTCTGCCCGCCTCATTCCAAGAGCCTGGTTATAGCTTGTGGTCCCGGTGGCATCGGCATGGCCTGTGATATCGATCTTTGCACCTGGTTCTTTTTCAAGGTAGGCTTTGTACTCAGATAGAAATCGTGATGTCTCTTCTTCGGGTTTGAAATCACTCCGGTTATAAGCGAAGTGAATTATAAGATTCTCCGGAAGAGGTAAGATCTCTTCTGCCGGTTCAGTTTCAGCCACTGCGACACTGTCAGTTTCAGCTTGGGTTTCCGGCTCAGAAACCTGTTGGGATACTTCCGGTCCATCACAAAAATCACTGACATGATGCACGTAATACCATGTGGAAAGTGAGGACCAGATCAAAAACAGCAATATACCAATGAATAGGGATCTCATGGTTTCACATTAATAATTGTTGGTTAACTATGAAAGGTACAGCATCAGGGAAGTGAAATCAATATTTCAGCTATGTTGAATATCAGGAATTCGGAGTAATGTGAATAGAGGATTCTGTCGCACCTGTTCAACCATCCACTAAAATATTCAAATAAATCCCGTTCTAAGCGGCTAAGGAATTAAACGATGGACCTACCCCGATAAACTGGACGGCAAGTTAGACTACAATAAATGAAGTAATTTGCCATGATAACACATGAGTGCACTCACCGGCGTGATTGAACACCTCACTGCAGATTCCGGTTACTTTGGTTCTTCGTCATATTTGGGGATAATTACTTAACATTTCATTGTTGATAAATGCCTGTTAATCAACAATATAATATCTTGATTTTTTTAGTGTTTAGAAGCTTGTTTTGCATCTTTAAGTAACTGACAAGCAATTACATAAAGTGATCATATCTCAATCCGGAAAAACGTCCCCAAAATTGACGAAGAACCATTAACGCCGGTATTTTCAAATAAAGGCTGACCAATCTTTCTTTTATAAATGCCAACAAAACTTCAAGAAAAATGTACCTGTTCTTTGATACTGAAACGACCGGACTCCCAAAAAACTGGAAGGCCCCGGTTACTGATTTAAATAACTGGCCACGGATGATCCAGATTGCCTGGATTCTTTGCGATCAAAACGGGACCCGGATCGAAAGCGATGATTTCATCATCCAGCCTGAAGGGTTTACAATTCCGTCTGATGCTTCGCGGGTTCATGGAATCAGTACTGAAAAAGCCATCCGGGAGGGTGAGGACCTGGAGCAGGTGCTGATTAAGTTCGGAGCCCTAACAGATCGGGCTGATTATATCGTAGCCCATAACATCAGTTTTGATGAAAAAATTGTGGGTGCAGAATTTCTTAGGAAAGGTGTCCAGACAGACTTTGAAAGAAAGCCAAAACTTTGCACCATGAAGGCTTCAACCGATTACTGCAGGCTTCCTGGTCCCTATGGGTATAAATGGCCCAAATTATCGGAGTTACACATCAAGCTTTTCGGAGTGGACTTTGAGGAAGCGCATGATGCCTCAGTGGATATCAATGCCACAGAAAAGTGTTTCTGGGAGTTAAGAAAAATAGGACTTATATAGAAGTACTCAAATCCGTATTTGGCCCGAGGTGTCCAGACAGTCTGTTTTTTCAAGCCTGATCAGTGTTTTGCTATCTATATTTTAAATAAATATTTCTTAAATAAATGTTCCAATTCCTTCCGAACCAATTCGTATTCCGGGAGGTATTCAGGTTTTATCTGA